>CAVBOS010000038.1:0-13178 GCA_963597005.1 Lachnospiraceae bacterium | reverse complement strand
GTCTGTTATCTGAGCTGAGCCCTGATATGCTGTGAGAATACCTGCTGTGTAGTCTGCGATACCGCTCTTGAGTGTGCCTACACCTGAATCGAGGCTCTGAGCACCGCTGTCAAGCTCTGTTACACCTGACATAAGTGTGCCGTTAACGCTGTCGTTAAGAGTGTTTGCACCGTCCTTAAGTGTGTTAGCACCATCGTCAAGCTCATTTGCACCCTCGCTGAGCTGCTTTGAACCATCGATAAGCTTATCTGTTGCATCTGTGAGCTCGTCAAGCTTGTCCTCAATCTCATCGAGAGACATATCGTCATCGATGTCGAGGTCTGCGAAGAACTCGCTTGTAGCTACAGAACCTGAAAGAGTCATCTCAAAGTTAGTAGCGTCAAGCTCAATCTTAACGCTTGTCGGAATCTCGGGAACATCTACATCTGCATCATCAGTAGAGAAATCGTCGAGACCGAGGCTCTCGGAAAGTCCGGGGAAGCCGTATCCGACTATAACACTTCTGTCGCCGTCGTTGATAACCTTACCGTTATCGACCTCGAGGTTAGAAACCTTCTCGTTGTCGAAGATGAATCCGGAAGCTACAAGATAAGGAACATACATGTCTCTCTTCTTGTCGCCGACCTTAACGGACTGCTTTGTGTTGTTTGTGTACTTTACGTCAATCTCGATGTGGCCTGTTGCGCCTGCAAGTTCATCTGCAGAAACAGTCTTACCGTCGAGCTTATATGTGATTGAAATTCCTACAGGAAGCTCCTTTGTGGAAACACCCTTGTAGTAAACGTCCTCACCGTTTGTTGTCCATGTGAGTGTAGAGCCGGAACCCGTGCTTGTGGAATCACCCTTGACAACCTCAATATCACTGAGGTCTGAAGAGTCTGATAACGAAGCCTTGTTCAAAAGGTTCTGAAGCCATACTGAAACGATTGTTTCCTTTGCGCTGCCGTCTGCATTTTCGACAACATAAACCGTTTCGGTTTTCTTTGCGTCTGCCTCCGCTGCGAATGCTCCGACGGAGCCTGCGGAAGCCAACATTGATAAGCTAAGCAAAATTGCTATTGCTTTTTTTGCTGAATTAGCTGTTTTCAATTGAAGCTACCTCCTTGCTTTTTGCTATTGCTTTTTTCATTCCGAATGTTGTATGTACGATCAATTTATCAAACAGATAAAGAAGTGACGGGAGAATGAGGAGAACGACTACCATGCTTATGATAGCACCGCGAGCCATGAGGCTGCAAAGTGAACCGATAAGGTCGACGTCGGAATAAAGACCGACACCGAAGGTTGAAGCGAAGAAGCCGAGTGCAGAAACCATAATCGACTGAGCACTTGTCTTGAGTGCGATTGTGATAGCCGCCTTCTTGTCCTGACCGTTCTCTCTCTCTGTGACATATCTGTTTGTCATAAGAATAGCATAGTCAACCGTTGCGCCGAGCTGAATTGTACTTACGACGATTGATGCGATAAACGCAAGCTTTGTTCCTGTGAATGCCGGAATACCGAGGTTGATGAAAATTGAGAACTCGATAACCGCAACAAGGATAATCGGAAGCGAAATCGACTTGAGAACGCATGCGATAATAATGAAGACAAGAACAATACTTACCGAGTTAACGACTGCGAAGTCGTGGTCAGTAATTGTGATAAGGTCCTTAGTACCCGGAGCCTCACCGATGAGCATTGAGTTCGAATCATACTTCTTTGCGATTGCTTCAAGCTCCGTAATCTGATTGTTAACCTCGTCGCTTGCCGTCTCATACTCTGAGCCGATGAGCATAAGCTTGTGCTTTCCGCTGTCGAGCATTGACTTGACTTCATCAGGAATCATTTCTTCAGGAATGAGAGAACCTATCATGTTGTCTGTTCCGAGAACAAACGAAACACCGTCTACATTCTCCATTTCCTTGGACATTGCTCTTATGTCTGTCGAGCTTGTGGAAGAATCGAGCAGAAGCATGTGAGCAGCACCGAGACCGAAGTCTGAGCTTATCTCTGCATTAGCCTGAACACTGTCGAGTGTATCGGGAAGTGAAGAGTCAAGCTTGTAGTAAACGCCTGTATGGTTGTATCCCCAGTAAGCGGGAATAAGGATAATTACAAAAAGAATTGCGAAAACAACGTGAGACTTGATGACCTTGTCGCTCAATTTATCGAACGAAGGAAGCAAGCTCTTGTGAGTTGTCTTCTTGATTGCCTTTTCAAAGGTAAGGATAAATGCAGGAAGGATTGTAACGCAGGAGATAACTCCGAGAACAACGCCCTTAGCAAGAACGATACCCATATCAAGACCGAGTGTGAAGCTCATGAAGCAAAGTGCAATGAAGCCCGCAACCGTTGTGAGTGAAGAACCGACAACGCTTGAGAATGTCTTTGAAATCGCAACTGCCATTGCCTCATTCTTGTCGCCGTAATTTTCCATTTCCTCTGTGAAGGAATGCCACAGGAAGATGGAGTAGTCCATGGTAACAGCAAGCTGAAGAACCGCCGCCAAAGCCTGAGTGATGTAAGAAATCTGTCCGAGGAAGATATTTGAACCCAGGTTATAGATAATTGCCATTCCGATACTTAAAAGGAAGAATACCGGAAGAAGCGGAGAATCCATAGCTACTGCAAGAACAATCGCACAAAGGACAACCGCAATGAGAACATATATCGGCTCTTCCTTTTCGCAAAGGTCTCTTGTGTCGGCGATGATAGCTGACATACTTCCGACAAGTGCGTTCTTTCCGCAGATGCTTCTGATAGAAGCGATAGCTTCAAGAGTTTTATCGGAGGACGTTCCTTCGGTGAAGAATACTACAACGAGCTCGCTGTCACCCTTCTGGAACTTAGCCTTGAGGTCATCCGAGATAATCTCTTCCGGAATTTTTGTACCGACAAGTGAAGAATAAGAGATAACGTCTGCAACGCCGTCGACATTACTTATTTCATCACACATTTTCTTTGTACTCTCGGTACTCAGCCCGTTTACGACAACCATTGAGAAGCCGCCTTTTCCGAACTCGTCCATCAATAGGTCTTGACCTACCATGGTATCGATATTATCCGGAAGATACGTTAAAATATCGTAGTTGACTCTCGTGGCAACGTAACCGAACACCGAGGGTATCATCAGCAATACCGCTATTATAAGGATAAGCACCCTATGCTTGGCGATAAAGCGACCGAACTTTACCATTTATGTCATTCCTTTCGAATATGATATAGAAATAAAAATATAATATTTGACTATCAGTCATTTTCCGTTATGTATTATAGTTGTTTAATGACCGATAGTCAAGTTTAAATGACCAAAAGTCATAATTTTTTTACAATCTCTTGAAATTTGACTAAAGAGGCTTTATAATCTTAGTGAAATTAATAGCAAACCATGTGTACAGTATCTTTAAATAGGTAATATATTATTAGGAAAGTAAAAACTTAGGAGTGAAAAATATGGGTAAAGCCACCGCAAACAAACAGCTTAAATTCACCTCCCTTTTGGAAGCGGCATTTGAGCTCTTCAGCGAAAAGGGCGTCGGTGACACTTCCATTTCTGACATTACCTCACGTTCAGGCGTGGCAAAAGGAACCTTCTATCTCTATTTTAAGGATAAGTTCGACATCAGAAACAAGCTCATCATGTATGAGTCGGGAAAAATCTTCAAGATTGCCTACGAGAGAATGCAAGAGGAGGACATCCCCGATTTGAGCGACAAGCTCATCTTTTTTATAGATAAGATACTTGACCAGCTGTCGGAAAATCCAAAGCTTGTATCTCTCATCTCAAAAAACCTGAGCTGGGCTATATTAAAGAAAGAAATTGAGCGTCCCGTTTACACCGATGTTTTCGATATTTCGGGTGCATTCAAAAATCTCACTAACGAATGCGGAATAAGCGAGCACGACTCGGAGATTATGCTCTATCTGATACTCGAGTTCGTCGGCTCAACCTGCTACAGTTCCATCTTGAACAGTGACCCGTGTCCGATTGATGAGCTGAAGCCTTATATCTACAGAACCATAAGAGGTATAATCACCGATACCATAAACAGCTCGAAAGAAGCTGTAACAATCGGTGAAACAGCAGAGGCAAATTTACAGAAAACAGACGAAGCGTCGGCAGAATAAGCCGACGTTTTCTTTTTGAGAAACAAAAAAGAGTGCCCGAAAGCACTCTTTTCTATGGTATTAGATTTTTACTCTTGAAATCACTTTACATTCTCACGAACATACTTAGCGTCGTCAGCCAAACACTTATCGTGCTCATCGTAGAACTTTTCTCTCTCGACAACCCAGAATGCCTCGAAATCCTGCTCGTCAAGTGCGTTCTTAATCTCCTGCCAATTCATATTGGACTCGGGAGCACCCATCTTGCACTGTGGCTCTGTTCTAGGGTCTGTGCCAGCCATCATAGCCTTAAAGTGCTCGAGAATCTCAAGCTTCTTCTCCATCGGCATATTCTTGACATCGCCGAATGGGCCGCCCTTTGGTCTGTCTTCGAGAGCCTTTGCGGACTCAGGCTGAGGTCCGGGGCCGTTAACCTTGCAGTTCTCCTTTACATGAATAGCGCAAATTCTGTTCTTATACTTTCTGATGAAGTACGGAGGATACATTCCGCCGAACTGTGCCCAACCGCAGTCAAGCTGGATAAAGCACTTTGAGGAATTATCGAGAAGATGCTCTTCAAGCGTCTTTCCCTCGTCAAAGTAGAACTCTCTCTCGTGGTTATGGTAGCCTATCTTAATTCCGTAAGGCTCAGCCATTTCTGCCCACTCGTCAAGCTGCTTTGCTACGGCAATAGCCTCTTCCTTGCAGTTGAATGATGTTCCCGCCCAAATAACAGCCTTTCCGCCGAGAGCAGCCATTTTCTTGACTATCTCCTCGCTCGGCTCAGCGTGTACGCTTGTGACATAAAGGCCTGTCTCGTCAAGCCACTTTTTGATGTCCTCTACATCGTTATCGAGATCAACGGGAAGAAGCTCGACAAAATCAAAGCCGAGGCTCTTTGCTTTCTTGAATTTCTCTAAAAGTGACGGGCCCATTCCGAGATAAGACTCGATTCCGCCGAAAGAATATGTACCGATACCAACCTGCATTATAGTTTCCTCCACAAAATTTATCAATACTTATACAAACCTATTGTCTGTCTTTAACAAAAGACTAACATATCAGCTAATTAATTGCAAGTGAAATGATTATTTTCTATGTTTAGAACAAAGTCGGGTTTTGTTTTTTGTGTATGATTACCATAGCATTTATTAAAATATTTATAATAATTTAATTTAACTATTTATTTTTAAAAATTAATGTGCTAAAATCTTTTTGATGATACTTAATCATTCTTTAAATACGGGAGGATTTTTACTATGACATCAGAAGAGAAGCGCATATTTGACGGAGTTATGTACTCCCCGGGAGACCCCGAGCTTGTCGCTATCAAATTAAAGGCACATAACCTCAATATAGACTACAATAAGCTCTACGAGGACCAGTACGAAGAAAGAGCCGCTATTTTAAAGGAACTCATCGGCGAATTGGGCGAGAATGTAAGAATTCAGGGCCCTATTACCTTCCACTACGGAACTCATACATCTATAGGTGACGGAACCTTCATCAACTTCAACTTTACCTGTCAGGACGACGGCAAGGTTACTATCGGAAAACGCAACAATATCGGGCCAAACCTCACAATCGTTACTCCTTGCCACCCAATGCTTGCTTCAGAGAGAAAAGGACTTGTCACACCTGACGGAAAGGTCAAGGGCTGCTATGCAAAGCCCGTTGTCATCGGTGACGACAACTGGTTCGGCGCAAATGTAGTTGTTTGTCCCGGCGTCACAATCGGAAGCGGATGCGTTATCGGTGCAGGTTCTGTCGTAACAAGAGATATTCCTGACAACACCTTTGCCGCCGGCGTACCGTGCAGAGTTATAAGAGAGCTGACCGAGGCAGACTCCATCATGAATCACCCCGAAATCGTAGGCGACTGCAAGCCGCTCGACTGATATGAGAAAAATCAATCCGTTCGTTATCGGACGGATTTTTTCTTTTGAAAGCTCGGTTAAAACAGCGGTTTTTCGCTGTTTTGCTTGACTTATAACCACGCAAACCGTACAATTAAGGTTACGTAAAAAATTGTGTAATTTTTGGCATACAGTACTGTTAGCGGTATTTTGCCAAAAGGAAAGGATGTATTTCATGCGAAAGCTTCTGCGCTACATGAAAAGCTACAAGAAAGAGTCAATTCTTGCCCCTCTCTTCAAGCTTCTCGAGGCTAGCTTTGAGCTTATCACGCCGTTAATCATCGCTCAGATTATCGACACCGGTATCGCAAACGGAGACAAGGGCTTTGTTCTCTCCCGTTGCCTTATTTTAGTCGGTTTCGGTGTTGTCGGCATGGTAAGTGCTATCACTGCCCAGTATTTTGCCGCCAAAGCGGCTGTCGGCTTTGCAACAGAACTGAGACACAGCATATTTGAGAAAATCAACGATCTCAGCTTCTCACTTCTCGACAAGGTAGGAACCTCTACCCTCCTCACGAGAATCACAAATGACGTCAACCAGGTTCAAAACGGCGTCAATCTTCTTTTAAGACTGTTCATGAGATCACCGTTCATCGTTTTCGGTGCGGTCATTATGGCGGCTACAGTTGATGTCGGCAGTTTACCGCTGTTCCTCACGGTTGTCGTACTTCTCTCGATAGTCGTTTTCGGAATCATGCTCCTCACCATAAAGCGTTACAAGGCTATTCAGTCTCAGCTTGACAGTGTCATGAACACAACGAGAGAAAACCTCAACGGCGCAAGAGTTATCCGTGCATTCTGCTCAGAAGAGAGTGAAACAGAAAAATTCATCTCCCAAAACTCCCTTCTCTCCAAGCTTCAGAAATCAACAGGTAAAATCTCCGCTCTTCTCAACCCCGTCACCTTTATCCTTATTAATACGGGTATCGTACTTCTCATTCGTTACGGTGCTCTCAAAGTAGACAGCGGCAGTCTCACACAGGGACAGGTTGTCGCTCTTTATAACTACATGAGCCAGATTTTGGTTGAGCTTATCAAGCTTGCAAACCTCATCATCACCGTAACAAAGGCATTCGCAAGTGCTGGAAGAATTTCCGATGTTCTCGATATCGACACATCTATCGTCTACACAGACGACAAGTCGGTCAAGAATAGTCACGCTGTAGAGTTCAAGAATGTTTCCATTCATTACAACGAGGGCGCAAAGGATGCTTTGCAGAATATTTCCTTTACGGCTGACCCGGGCCAGATTATCGGTGTTATCGGCGGTACGGGAAGCGGTAAAACAACTCTTGTTAACCTTATCTCCCGTTTCTACGATGCAAACGAGGGTGAAATCAGCGTAGGCGGAAAGGACATTCGCTCCTACTCCGACGATGAGATCAGAAACAAGGTTCACGTTGTTCTTCAGCGTGCCGTTCTCTTCAAAGGAACCCTCAAGGATAACCTCATGTGGGGAAATAAAAACGCAAGCGACGAAGATATGCTCTCGGCAGTCAAATCTGCTCAGGCTGGCGACTTCGTAAGCGAAAAGGGCGGTCTTGACATGGAGATTACCGCAGAGGGAAGAAACCTCTCGGGCGGTCAGCGCCAGAGACTTTCCATTGCGCGTGCGCTTGTCGGAAATCCCGACATTCTCATTCTTGACGACTCGGCTTCTGCACTTGACTACGTAACGGAAAAAGCACTTCGCACAGCTCTTGCCGAGCTACCGAACAAGCCGACACTCTTCATTGTTTCTCAGAGAACAAGCTCGCTTCGTCATGCCGATAAAATACTCGTTCTTGATGACGGTGCTCTTGTCGGTTGCGGCTCACACGATGAGCTTCTCGAGACAAGCGAGGTTTACCGTGAAATTTACGATTCTCAGTTTGGCGGAAAGGAGAGTGCTAAGTAATGAAAACAAAAAGCAGTACATTTAAGCGTGTTTTACTTCAGATTCGTCCCTATCTTCCGACAATCATTCTTTTGCTTATATTCGCTGTAATCAGCGTTCTGTGCACACTCTATATCCCCGTTCTCATAGGTGATGCGATTGACGCTATCGTAGCGGCAGGCAAGGTAGATTTCAGTATAATCAAGCCTAAGCTTTTAACTTGCCTTACTCTTATCGCAATTGCAGCATTGGCTCAGTGGCTCATGAATGTATGCGGCAACAGAGTCACTTACAACACCATTAGAGACATGCGTGAAACGGCTTTCAAGAAAATCCACCGTCTCCCGTTCTCATACCTCGATTCTCACGAAACCGGCGATATCGTCTCGAGAATCATTGCCGATGTAGACCAGTTTGCCGACGGTCTTTTGATGGGCTTCTCTCAGCTCTTCACGGGCGTTGTCACTATCCTTGGCACTATCGGCTTCATGCTCAGCGTTAACCCCTGGATAACACTTGTAGTTATCCTCATCACTCCGCTTTCCATTGTTGTGGCAAGGTTCATCGCAAAGAAAACCTTCACCATGTTCCGCCTCCAGTCCGAGACACGAGGAAAGCAAACAGCATTCATCAATGAGATGATCACCAACCAGAAGGTTGTCCGTGCTTACGGCCACGAAAAGGAGAATATCGAGCACTTCGATGAAATCAACGAGGAGCTTCGCAAGCACACCCTCAAGGCTACATTCTTCTCATCAATCACAAATCCCGCAACAAGATTTGTTAACTCCATAGTATACGCGGCAGTCGCACTCATCGGCGCACTTCTCGCAATTTCAGGCGGCGGATTCACCGTCGGTATGCTCTCGGCTTTCTTGAGCTACGCAAACCAGTACACAAAGCCATTCAACGAGATTTCAGGCGTTATCACAGAGCTTCAAAACGCTCTTGCCTGTGCAGAGAGACTTCTCCAGTTCATCGACAGCGAAGAGCTTTCCGAGGAGCCTAAACTTCTCCCCGAGCATGAGAGAACTGCAGTCGGTCAGGTTTCTTTCAAAGATGTTCACTTCTCCTACACCAAGGATAAGCCACTCATAGAAGGATTCAGCCTTGAGGTTCCCGCTGGCAAGCGTGTTGCGATAGTCGGCCCTACGGGATGTGGAAAGACAACCATGATAAATCTTCTCATGCGTTTCTACGATCCTGATTCAGGTTCAATCAGCGTTGACGGAACAGACACGACTACCATGCCGAGACAGGCACTTCGCCACAACTTCGGAATGGTTCTTCAGGAAACATGGCTTAAGAGCGGAACTATTCTCGATAACATCCGCATGGGACGTCCCGAGGCAAGCGAAGAAGAGGTTATCGCAGCGGCTAAAGCAGCTCACGCAGACAGCTTCATCCGCCAGCTTCCGAACGGCTACAACACCAAAATCGGCGAGGACGGCGGCAGTCTTTCGGCAGGACAGAAACAGCTCCTGTGCATTTCGAGAATTATGCTCACGCTTCCGCCAATGCTCATTCTTGACGAGGCTACCTCATCCATTGATACAAGAACCGAGCTTCGTATTCAGCGTGCATTCGCAAAGCTTATGAAGGGCAGAACAAGCTTTGTTGTTGCTCACCGACTTTCCACAATCAAGGAAGCCGACATCATACTTGTTATGAAGGACGGCAACATCATTGAACAGGGCAACCACGATTCACTTTTAGCCGCAAACGGCTTCTATGCTGAGCTTTACCGCAGTCAGTTCACAGACGAGGACATCGCAAAAGCATAAGCATTCATACAAACAAAACTAAAGCAGAGAGTGAAGTGACCTCAAAAAGTTAGACATTATATCACATTGTCTAACAAGTGGGGTGCACTTCAAAACTCTCTGCTTTTTCTTTTGTATTCTGTTTCGTCAAACCTTAGCCTTGAGCATCTCCATGAAGAACATACCTATGAACGATAAAGCGATAATGCTCACAAGTATTACCCAGCGCATAAGCTTTTTCTTACCAGTACTGATAAATCTGCACCAGAGCTCGGCGGCAAGCACCGAGAAATACACCGAAAAAACATCAGTGGGGTCATAGCCCTTAACACACTTCAAAATCGTAATCGGAAGCATAACAACGGTCACAGCCGCCGTAATTATCACATATATCTTTGCTTCGGTGAGCGGAGTTTTTCCCATTTCACGGTCAAGCTCAGACTCCAAGCTCACGTCCGCATCGTCCCTTATAATTTCATTTTGTCTCATATCATTACCTTCTGCACATTGTAAGTTTTTGTGAAGCGTATCCACATGGGAAATTTTACTTGTTTTTTTCTATTTTGTCAAATTTGAAGAATTTTAGTCATGCAAAAAAGCTCCGAAAAATCGGAGCTTTTAAACGTTTAAGTATTCAATTACTTAGCGGAAGCCTTCTTCTCAGCCTTCTTTAACTGCCATACGCCGTAAAGCGGTGTAGCGATAACGAGTGATGAGTAGCAACCTGAAACAACACCTGCCATCATCGGAAGTGCAAAGCTTGAAACTGTTGTGAGACCGTAAACAAGCGATACGATGTAAACAATCAAGAGAACAGTAAATGTTGTTGCCGATGTAATGACAGAACGCGAGAATGTCTGGTTAAGAGACATATTGATGATAGACGGAAGATCCATCTTCTTATAAAGTCTCTGATTCTCTCTGATACGGTCGAAAACAACGATAGTATCGTTAAGTGAGTAACCGATAATTGTAAGAATAACAGCGATGAAAATATCGTTGATGTTCATTCTGCAAATGACGAAAACGAAATAGCAGATAAGAACGTCATGAACGAGAGCAATAACAGCTGTTACACCTGCCGCAAGACCACCGATCTTCTTGAATCGAAGAGCGATGTAGATAAGCAGGAAAATAACCGTCATAACAAAGCACACAAGGCACTTCTGGAAGAATTTCGAACCCATAGTCGGGTCAACGGAGCTGGACTCCTCAACGTTAAAGGTTCTGTCTGCATAAGCGTCGCTAAGTGCGGTAGCTATGCTTGTCTGCTCGTCGAGTGTGAGCGGCTCATTGCCTGCGAAGGTAACTGTAATCTGGTTTGCACCTGTTCCGATAACTGTGTTTGTAGCAACGGAACAGCTTCTGCCGACAGTCTCCTCAATGATTTTCTGGACATCCTCCTGCTGAACCTCACCGTCAACGGAATACTTGATTACGGCACCGCCGGCGAACTGAACGTCGAGGGTTGTACCGAAGATTACGTTGAAGATGATTCCCAGAACCATAAGTCCGATTGAAATACCGAAGTAAATTTTTCTTTTTCCGAAGAAATCAATGTTAAAAGTTTTCATTACTTTTCCTTACCTCCGTATAACCATTTTTTACGCAGAGGCTTGAAACCTGAGAGCGACTTAATCATAAGTCTCGAAGCGGCAATACCCATGATGAAGTTACCGATAACACCTACGAGAAGTGTGTAACCGAATGAGTAAATTGAGCCGGTTGTGGACTCACCGAAAATCTTGGAAAGAATGTTGGATGGGCCGAAAACGCCGATGAGCATAACAGCAACAATGATGATTGTGATGTTACCGTCAAAGATAGCCCAGAAAGAGTTCGAGCAGCCCTTCTGAATTGCGCCGTCAAGGGTCTTTCCGTTAGCAAGCTCTTCTTTGATACGGTAAGCTGTGATAACGTTACAGTCAACACCGATACCGATTGAAAGTATCATACCTGCAATACCCGGAAGGGTCATTGTGAAGGAGTTTGTGAAATTGAAGTAACCTGAAACAGCCGCAAATGTAAGAGCCATCTGACCCATAAGGCAAAGTACTGCGACAAAGCCCGGGAGCTTGAACCAAACAATCATGAATACAGCGATAATCGCAAAGGAGATGAGTCCTGCGAGAACCATTGAATCAAGTGAAGAAAGACCCATTGTCGGGTTGATTGTCGAGAAGTTTGAAATCTCGAGAGCAAACGGAAGCGCACCGCCCTGAATCTTAGCGGCAAGGTCTGCTGCCTCGGTAGCTGTGAAGTCACCTGTGATAACAGCCGAGCCGTCAGAAATAACGGAGTTTACGGTAGGAGCGGAAATCATAACATCATCCATCCAAATGGAAATGGTCTGGTTGAGATATGTCTCTGTAGCCTCTGCAAACTTCTTAGATCCCTCATCAGAGAACTTAAGAGCGACAACATAGCTAAGCTCGCTTGAATCGGAAGAGCTTGAAGTAAGCTCCGAAGTAGCGCTCACAACGTCTGTGCCCTCAAGAATGATTGTGTCTGCAGTATCTCCTGTCGGAGTCTGGTAAACAGTATCGCCATTCGCGTCAACGCTTGTGGACTCGTAGCTGTCGCCCGGACGGAATGTGAGAAGTGCTGTCTCGGCAATCTCGTTGATAGCGGATTCCGGATCGAAATTCTCCTCGTCGGAAGCCCAAGGGAATCTGACGATGATTCTGTTATTGGATGAATCAGTGTAAATCTCGTAGTCTGTGATATTCTTAGAGACCATTCTGTACTCGATGATGGACTTAGCCGACTCGAGTTCAGCCTCTGTTGCCTGGTAGTCGTTTGCCGGGCTGAAAGTAGCCTCGACACCGCCACGAATGTCTATACCCCATCTGATATCGGATGCACCCTTGATATAAGTGGTTTTTGTGTCACCGTTCTGACCGTAAACACCGAAGATGGATGTATATGTGAGGGCAAGAATAAGGAGAGCAACGATAAAAAACACAGGTTTTTTTACTCGTTTCATTGGAAATATTCCTCCAAATTAAATACCTTTAAACTCTAAAACAGGGCGACTTTCGCCACCCTGCCATATTAGTTGAACCGAATTAAATTATTCAGCCTCGTTCTCGTCCTCAGCCTCGTCCTCAAGGAGAGCTCTGATGGAAAGAGAAACTCTGTGCTTATCAAAGTCGATGTCTGTGATCTTAACTGTGACAACCTGACCGACGGAAAGAACATCCTGCGGCTTCTCGATACGCTTATCGGAAATCTGAGAAATGTGGATGAGACCGTCAATGCCCGGGATAACTGTTGCGAATGCACCGAACTGTGTCATGTTAACAACCTTAGCATCGCAAACTGTTCCTACAGGATAGTCTCTCTCAAGGATGAACCAAGGATTGTCCTCGTCCTTCTTGTAGCCGAGAGAAATTCTCTTGTTTTCCTTGTCGATGCTCTTGATGTAAACCTCAACTGTGTCGCCAACGGAAACAGCCTCGCTTGGGTGCTTGATTCTGTTCCAAGAAAGCTCGGAAATGTGAATCATACCGTCTACGCCGCCGAGATCAACGA
>CAVBOS010000037.1:0-13195 GCA_963597005.1 Lachnospiraceae bacterium | reverse complement strand
AGTCCCACTCTTCTTCTTACTTCAATCTGATTTTCTTCGTTGTCCGTTGCGATTCCGTCAACGGTAACACTACCCTTTGTCGGGACATACATTCCGTTGAAAAGCTTGGCAAGCGTGGATTTACCGCAGCCGTTGTGACCGAGAAGAGCGACAAACTCGCCCTTTTCGATATTCATATTTACCCCGTGCAAAACCTCTCTTCTGTCCTCGTCCTCGGGATTATAGACGAAAACGAGATTTTTAACTTCTATAAAACTCATCTATAAAGCTTCTTCTTTCTTACTTTTCCCAAATAACGGTACTTCCGCACGGAAGCACAAGTCCTGTTCTTGTTACGGGAAGTCCGATTTCCTCTCCCGTAACTCTTCCGCCGAATTTCGGCTTGATAAGCGTGCTCAAGAGATACTCCATAACCGCAGGCGAAAGTCCCGAGGTATAGGAATTGAGAATAAAGAACAACGCATCATCAGAGAGTATCGGCAGACACATTTCGACTAAATTATAAAGCTGTTCCTCAAGCTTCCAGACCTCTCCGCCGGGGCCTCTTCCGTAGGAAGGCGGATCCATGATGATTCCGTCGTACTTGTTTCCTCTTCTCTGCTCACGCAAAACAAACTTGGAGCAGTCGTCCACAAGCCATCTCATAGGCTTGTCGGCAAGTCCCGACTCGGCGGCATTTTCTTTGCCCCACTGAACCATTCCCTTCGATGCGTCAACATGGGTTACGTGTGCGCCCGCCTTAAGGCAAGCGAGGGTTGCGCATCCCGTGTAGCCGAAAAGATTGAGTATTTTCGGACGGTTCTCGCCAGTTCTTCCGCTGTTTCTGATTTTCTCAGCGGCAAAATCCCAGTTGACCGCCTGCTCGGGGAAAACTCCCGTGTGCTTGAAGCCCATGGTCTTAACTCTGAAAGAAAGTCCCTTGTAGTCGATTTTCCATGCATCGGGAATTTTCTTGTATACTTGCCACTGTCCGCCGCCCGTATTTGAGCGCTTATATCTTGCGTCGGCATTCTTCCATCTGGGGTCTTTCTTATCCGACTTCCAGATAATCTGCGGATCGGGTCTTATGAGGATGATGTCCTTCCATCTCTCAAGTCTTTCACCCGAGCCTGTATCGATAAGCTCGTAATCTGTCCATTCTGCTTGTCTCATAGTTTATTCCTTTATTTACAAAATCAAATTATTCAAGTGTAGTCTGCTCGGGTACGGCATTCATTTCCGCAGGAGGAGTGAGTCCCAGATGAAGATAAGCCGATTTAGTAACGCATCTTCCCCTAGGCGTCTTCTTTATGAAGCCAATCTGAAGAAGATACGGCTCGACAACATCCTCGATTGTGACGGATTCCTCATCGACAACAGAGGCGATAGTGTCCACTCCGACAGGGCCGCCGCCGTAAAATTCGATAATTGCTTTAAGCACACGTCTGTCGCCGGAATCAAGTCCGAGTTCATCTATTTCCATTCGGTCAAGAGCGATTTTTGCCGTGTTGTATGTGACAACACCGTTGCTTATCACCTCGGCAAAGTCTCTTATTCTCTTCAGGAAGCGGTTTGCGATTCTCGGTGTTCCTCTTGATCTTGACGCAAGCTCCAAAGCAGCGTCCGCATCAATCTCAATGCCGAGAATTCCCGCACTTCTCGTGATGATTTTTGAGAGATTTTCCGTGGAGTAAAGCTCCAGTCTCTCGACAACGCCGAAACGGTCACGAAGCGGAGCGGAAAGCTGACCCGCCCTTGTCGTTGCGCCGATAAGCGTAAATTTCGGAAGCGGCAAATGGTAGGATGTAGTTCCCTGTCCCTTTCCCGTCATAATGTCTATTGCGAAGTCTTCCATGGCAGGATAGAGGATTTCCTCCACCTGACGGGGAAGTCTGTGAATTTCATCGATGAAAAGAACATCACCCTCGCCCATAGAAGCCAAAAGTGCGGCTAAGTCGCCCGCCTTTTCGATTGCGGGGCCTGAGGTAATTCTTATGTTCGTTCCCATTTCGTTGGCAATGATTCCCGCAAGGGTAGTTTTTCCAAGACCCGGAGGGCCGTAAAGAAGAACGTGATCGAGCGGCTCTTTTCTTCTTCTTGCCGCCTCGATATAAATTGCCATATTTTCCTTAACCTTTTCCTGACCGATATAGTCGTTTAAGGTTTTCGGTCTTAAGGGGTTATCAACCTCTGCATCAACCTCGTTATATTCGGGGTCAACCATTCGGTTTTCAAAATCCATATCGTCGTATATTGCCATGTAATCACCCTAATTTATTCTGTACAAATACAAGTAAAAAGCATAATCATCAAAACTTAGAAAGCTTGATAAGTGCCTGTCTGATAAGCTCCTCGGTTTTAAGGCTTGAGTCAAGCTTGCCGACTACGGAAGCCGCCTCGCTTGCCGTGTATCCCAGTGCCGCAAGTGCCTGAACGGCGGCAGCGGCATTTGAGGACGCATTGTTGATAACGGTAGGAGAATCGTTGCCGTTTCCCGTGCTTGCCGCCAAAAGTCCCTTGACCTTGTCCGAAAGCTCCGTAACAATTCTCGAAGCAAGCTTGGGGCCTACCTTTTGTGCCTTTGTGAAAGACTTTGTGTCGCCGCTTGCCACAGCCATGGCAACATCCGAAGGACTCATAACGGAGAGTATCGCAAGGCCCACTTTCGCTCCCACTCCGCTTATGGATGTGAGCATTTTGAAGCAGTCCTGCTCCTCACGGCTTATAAAACCGTAAAGCTCCATTGCGTCCTCACGGACGACAAGCTCGGTATACAAAAAGACCTCCTTGCCGACAGAGGGGCATTTGGTCTGGGTATTCAGCGAAACAAAGCATTTGTAGCCGACTCCGCCGCACTCTGCGACCACAAGTCCCGGCTCCTGATGAATTAGCTTTCCGCGTAAGCTGTAGTACATAATCTATCCTCGTAAAAATCAATATTCAACAAATTAATATCTGACAGGAAAACGCCTCAGTAGATTTCCCGCACTCTGAGCGTGAGTGATGGCAAGTGCGAGCGCATCGGCAGTATCGTCAGGCTTTGGGACTTCCTTTAGGCAAAGAAGCCGCCTTGTC
This sequence comes from Lachnospiraceae bacterium, assembly GCA_963597005.1. Lineage (GTDB taxonomy): Bacteria > Bacillota > Clostridia > Oscillospirales > Acutalibacteraceae > SIG603. The sequence goes on along the minus strand of CAVBOS010000037.1, from coordinate 10,141 downwards.
ATCTCCATAACCTGAGATTTCTCCGCCTTGCCGTAGCCCGTTATAGAGCTCTTCACCTGAAGCGGTGTGTATTCGTATATTTTCAAGCCCGCCTGCTGGCACGCAAGCAAAATCACACCTCTTGCCTCGGCAACTCCTATTGCGGTTTTTTGGTTGTTCTGAAAGTAAAGCTTTTCGATAGATACGCAGTCGGGGTGGTGTCTGTCGATAACCTGACAAAGTGCGTTATAAATCTTCTCGAGTCTCTCGTTAAAATCAGAGCCCGCCTGAGTGATTATCGCTCCGTGCTCGAGGGAACGGTATCTCATTTTTTCGAAATTCACAACTCCGTAGCCGACTATGGCATATCCCGGGTCAATTCCCAGTATTTTCAAAATTTTCTCCTTGTATTCACTCTTCAAAAGATACTCTTTTAGTAAACATACATATTCCGAAATAGTATATCACAATCAGAGTCAAAAATATAGTGTTTTTTGTTAACGCCTAAACCGAAGTATTGCCGTTTTACGGTGTTTTTTTCGTATCTTTTGTGTTTTTTTGCGATACGCTTGTCCCAAATGTCAAAATCTGATACCATAAGAGTATATATTTAAATCACATATGTAAGGCGAGGATTTTTATTATGGCAGACATCAGTGCTATCATCACACAGGAATTCAAAAAAATCATGGCAAATGAGTGGAAGCAAAAGGTTCGTGCTTTCTCCGACCTCAACAAGATTGCCAAGAAGCATGAGATTGTTCTCACAGGCTCATCTCTTTGCGAGCAGTTTCCGATAAACGAAATGCTCATGAGCCTCGGCTCTGACAAAATCGTCTACAACCGCGGAATCGGCGGCGACGTCATGGGCGGACTCAAGAAGAGACTGAGTGAATCCGTTTTCGAGCTTGAGCCGAAAAAGCTTTTCATCAATATCGGCACAAACGATATCAGCGCACCCGACTACTCGAGAGAAACACTCCTTAGCGACTACAGAGATATTCTCGGCGAGATAAAAGAGAAGCTTCCCGAGTGCGAAATTTATGTTTTGGCATATTACCCCGTCAACCGTGAACTATCTTGGTTCACCGACGAGGACAGAGCAAGAGTTAAAAATTCTTTCGGCTCAAGAACGAACGAAGAAATTATCGCAGTAAATGAAGAGCTTAAGAAAATGGCAGATGAAACAGGTTCTGCTTATATCGATGTTTTTTCCTGTTTACTGGGCGAAAACGGAAATATGAAAGAGGAATACTGCAAGGACGGAATGCACATCTATCCTGTCGGATACCTCGAGGTTCTCAAAATTCTTCTTCCCTATTTTGATTAAAATCTGTTGATAATCCTAACTTAACCGCCAGAATTGTCTTTCCTTTACAAATAATTAGTGTTGCAAAATTATTTATATCCCTTATAATTAAATTATCAAAGACAATCAGATAAAGATTATTACCCGAAAATCCAACAGGTTAAACGGGTTAAATAAATAATTTTTCACGTTAAGGAGAGCACTACAATGGCAAAATCAATCTACACTCCCGAAGCTCCTGCAGCTATCGGTCCATACTCACAGGCTTTTATTTCCGGAAACCTCGTTTTCACATCAGGCCAGATTGCTATCAATCCCGCAACAGGCAATGTTGAGGCAGAGGATATAGTAGGTCAGACAGAGCAGGTTATGAAGAACCTCGGCGCTGTTCTCAAGGAGGCTGGCTCTTCCTACGAGAAGGCAATCAAGACAACATGCTTCCTCGCAGACATGGGCGATTTCGCAGCATTCAACGAGGTTTACGCTAAGTACTTCACAGGCAAGCCTGCAAGAAGCTGCGTAGCAGTCAAGACTCTTCCGAAGAACCTTCTTGTTGAGGTTGAGGTTATCGCTGAGATCTGATTTTAGGATCGTTCGGATTTTGACACTTCAAAACAAAAATCGGCGTCGTTTCTTAAGCGGCGCCGTTCTTTTTGGTAAAGCGAAAGCATCGTTCTTTTTATCGAACGATGCTTTTTGTTTTCTTATTTAGCCTAAAAACTCGCTGAATTCATCGGTGAATTCCTTAAGGCTTGTACTTCTGACGGTGCAAGAATATTCTCCGTCAACATAAACGACATATCTTGAATTATTCTCGCTTGAGAGATAAATTTCTACCTTCTTAGAGCTTCCGTCAAAATAGCTTATTTCCGCCGTCACATATGCGTCACTCTCATGCTGCATTTCGTTGATGTTGAGCACAGCCATAGAACTGAGCTTTGAGTAAAGCTCGTTCACATACGAATAGAGAATCTCGTCTCCGTCTGCATAGGAAGAATACGAATAATAAACCTTGCTGTCGGTCGAACTGCTCTCATCCTCCTCACGTGTTATCGTGATTTCGCTTGACTTTCCGTCAACCGTCAACTTCAAACCGCTTATATCGGAGAGTGAATCGGTAAGAACGCTTGACGCTCTGTATTCGCTTGCGTTGCACTCCGCCCAATCGGAGATTTTCGAAGTCAGAATTGTATAAACAGTCTTGTCGTCATCAATTCTGCAATATCTCGAGCTGTCCGTCTGTGCGCCGATAACTATCTTATGGCTCTCGCCGTTAAGTTTGATTTCAAGCGTTGCATACGGATCGTCAAGTCCGTACTCCTTCAGCTTTTCGTCCGTCGGGTCGAGGTCAACCGTCGCATTTGCGGAATAGTTGAGAAGCGAGCTTATAAGAGTTTCTACCTTGTCAGAATTTGCGTCCGCCTTAATCGGTGACACAAGCTTATATGTTTCGCTGTCACTGTCATAGGTGATTTCGACTCCTGCGGAATTGCATGTGCCACCCACCTTGAAGCTCTCGAGTATCGAGTAATTCTCGGTGGTGGTGGTCGAACTGCTTTCGGAACTGCTGTCTGTGCTGCTCTCCGAGCTACTCTCGGAGCTTTCAACTTCTCTTGTAAGATAGTCTATATCCCAAGAAGCGGCTGTGATGAGGCTCTCAAGAGAATTGGTGTAGGTCGTGTTTATGCTTGCAATATAAACCTTGCCGTTATACTTTATGTATCTGCCCGTTCCTGAAGACGGAGCGTCACCGATTTCAAAGCTTTCCGCAGATCCGTCCTTGTAGACACAGCTTGCCACGATACTGCCGTCAAATCCGAATGCCGATTCATCCTCCACTTCGCCGATTTCCTTTGTGTAATCGAGATCGTAGAAAGCCATGGCGGCGGTTGAAAGTGTGGAGGTGTTCACATTTCTGTCTTCATATCCCTCAAGGTTATATGTGTAAGTTGCGGTAGTGTCGGTGTTTGACGAATCGGAGCTTTCCTCGTCTATGTCGACAAGCGTCGGATAGAAGCTGAAGCTTCCGTAGGTGTTTTTGACATTTATCGTTACAATATCGCCCTCTTCGTGCGTGATGAGCGATGTATCCTCTTCACTGAGCTCCGAAGAAACCGCATCGCTTGCGTCTTCATCACTTCCCGTCAGGAGAAGTGCCGCCAAAACTCCGCCGAGAAGAAGAACAACTATGAGTAAGATAAGGATAAGTCTTTTTTGCTTTTTCATGAGCCTTACCTCAAATTACAAATGTCTTCTTCTGACGAACACCACAATGCCAAGAACTACGATAACAAGCGGAATTGCGATTGTGAATACGAAAAGTCCGACAATAACGCATGTAGCCGTTGAAGCGGTGATGTCTCTTGTGGTTGTCTGAGTGCTCTCAACCGTAAGTCCTACGCTTGTGTCGCTCGTATCGGTGCAGTACTGAACGAGGTCGAGAATGAAGTCGGCATTACCGAAAGTTGAATTGCTCATGTAAGCATAAAGCGAGTTGGTGTCACCGTAAGCAACAACATTTCTCTTGACGTCACCGTCTGTTTTCTGAGCAAGAGCCGCTACGGTGTAGGTATCCGTGTCGGGGTCAGACTGAGTTTCTCCTGTTGATGTGTAAACAGTGGAAGAAGTCTCGATAAGCGGATATGTCTTAATGTCGCCGTTCTCCTCAAAGAGAATGTCAACAGGCATTGCGTTGATTGCGAGAAGATTTGAATATGTTCCCGTGAGAATATCATCGGTAGCATTTACAAACATATATGTTGCACTTGAAGAAATTGTCTTGCTTGTGTCTGTCTCGACAAGTACGGTGCCCGATTCCATCTTAAGTCCCCACTCCTCGAGAAGTGAAGAGAGATTCGGAAGCTCACCTGCAGTCGGATATCCCGTGACAAAGAGAGTGTGAGAAATATCTCCCGTCGAAAGGTAATTGCTCAGTTTCTCAACGTCCTCGTCGGTGAGGTCGGTTGTCGGAGTGAGGAGCATAACCATAGTTGCGTCCTCGGGAATATCGTCCGTAAGAAGATTGAATTCCTTTATCTCGAAACAGTTGCCCTCGAGAAGATCGTCAAGCGAAGTTCTGTAATCGTCGCTCAAAAGCTCTCCGTAACCCGTGTCAACGGCAATAACCGGAACAGTATCCATATCGACAAGGTACATTGCATTTGCAAGCGCACCGTCAACCTTGGTATAGTTCACCGCATTGTATGATTCGTCATAGTTAATCTCAAAGAGATCCGATACCGAGAGAACACGGTATCTCTTGTCACTCTTGATGAGAACCATACCGCTCGAGAGATTATCGTCAGAATACTGACTGATAAATGACGGGTCGGCATCGGGATCGACATATTTTACGGTAATTTTATCGTTCTCAGCCAGTCTGTCGCAAAGGTTTGCAAGCTGAGAATATTTTACATTGTAGCTTGAATAAAGCTGGTCGTTTCTGATAGCGTCCTCTTCACCGATGATGTAAATCTCAATATCCGATGTCAGGTTCTCGGCAACACTCTTTGTGCTCTCCGAAAGCGAATTAAGCTTCTGGGAGGTAAGATCGATTTTCATCGACGGATATTTATCCTCGAGAACCGAGAAAATCACATTGACTACAACTAAAAGTGCGATGAAAACAATCGTGAAAGCAAAGCCCATGGAGCCTCTGCGGAATTTTTCCGTCTTAAAGGGATTGGATTTCTTTCCTTTTTTCTTCTTTTTGGGCTCCTCTTCGGTCTCGCTTAACTCCTCGGTTTCTTCAGGTGTCTTCTTATCCTCGGTTTCGTCCGTTTCTTCGGAGTTTTCAGCCTCGTCAGCCTCGTTTTCTTCTGCCGTTTCTGTCGGCTCTTCGGGCATTTTTTCGTCCGCCCCGATCTTTTTGCTATCCTTTTCGGCAAGTCCGTTCAAAATCTCTTCGTTGACATTTGTGTCAACCTCGGTTTCGAGCTCATTTTCCTTGCCTGTATTTTTACTTTCTAACATTAATCGCCCCTCCTTTCTCAGCTCCAGCGTCTTGACTCAAGCTTTCTTGCAGTAAGAAACACGAAAACCGCCATAACGCTTATGAAATAAACACAGTTAGCTATACTGAATATTCCTGTTGTGAAAACATTATATCTTGTTGAGAAAGAAAGAAATTCGATAATCTTTCCCGCAGTTGTTCCCGAGAGTGACGATGTGATGCTGCTTACATACATTAGTGCCACGGAAACAATAAAGGTTGAAATAGCCGCAATAACCTGGCTCACGGTAAGACTTGAGATAAATACGCCTATCGAAACCATTGCGCCGCCGTAAAGAAGAGTTGCGATGTAATTGCCCATGACGATGCCCCATGGCGGATTACCCATAAACTCGAGAACCACGGCAGGCACAAGTCCCAAAGTTGATGCGATTATATAAACCATATAAGCCCCGAGAAACTTTCCGAGAACTATCGATGTGACTCCAACGGGAGCGGTCAAAAGTGCTTGGTCGGTCTTGTTCTTTCTGTCCTCAGACATGCTTTTCATCGTGATAACTGGAATTATCATCATGCCAAAAAGATAAATCGAGCTGTATGCACTCGTAATGTACGAGCTTGAGCCCGTGAGCATGACGTTATAGTAGAAAAATCCGTAAATTGCCGCAATAGCCGCAACGCATACGTAACCTACGGGTGAAGAAAAATAACTTTTCAGCTCTCTTTTGAATATCGCACCCATCAGTTTTCTCCCCCTTCGTTTGTTTCTTCGTCTGCTATATTGGACGCATCGCTTGAAGTAAGCTTTAAGAATACCTCTTCAAGCGTGAGTTCCGTGCTCCTCATCTCAAGGATAGGACGCTTCTTTTCTGCAAGAACAGAGAAAATCTCACGCCTGACATCCTTATCGTCAACACTTTCAATCTGATAATCGACCGTGCCGTTTTCCTTGCTTCCAAGGGAATCGACTCGCTTGATATACGGAAGAGCCCTCAAAATGCCGATTGTTTCGGACTCCTCGCCCTCAACCCTGAGAGTGAGCTTGTGATCGTCGGAAAGGCTGTGGCGAAGCTCCTCCGCAGTACCGTCTGCCACAAGTTTGCCTCGGTTGATAACTAAAATTCTGTCGCAAACTGCCTGAACCTCAGAGAGAATATGCGAGCTTAAAATAACCGTGTGGTTTTTGCCCAGTCTCTTCACAAGGTTTCTTATCTCGATAATCTGCTTCGGGTCGAGGCCAACTGTCGGCTCATCGAGGATGAGAACGGGCGGATTTCCGAGAAGTGCCTGTGCAATACCGACTCTCTGACGGTAGCCCTTTGAGAGATTGCCGATAAGTCTGCCGTAAACGTCGCTTATCCTCGTGACCTCGCAGATTTCCTCGATGTGCTCCTTTTTGTTTATCTTTACCTTCTTGAGATTGTACATGAAGTCAAGATACTCCTTGACCGTCATATCCGTGTAGACGGGTGGAATTTCGGGAAGATAGCCAATCATGGACTTCACTTCGTTCGGCTCGTCAAGAATGCTCTTGCCCATAACCGTCACAGAGCCCTCGCTTGCCGAGAGATAGCCCGTGATTATATTCATTGCCGTGGACTTACCCGCACCGTTAGGACCCAAAAAGCCGATAACCTGTCCTTCGTCAATGCTGAAGGATACGTTATTAAGTGCCGTGAAGCCGCCGTAACGCTTGGTGAGGTTTTTTACCTCTATCATATATATTCATTCCTTTCGCTGCGAGCGAAACGGTTCAGTTCAAATCTCGCACGCAGATATTTTTTGCTGCTTGATATAATATAACGGTTAAGTGACGAATGTGTGAATGTTATCGTATAAAATTGTTCACACAAGAAAAGCGGTGTGCTCTCTTCCCACTTTCAAATTTTAGTTGACTAAAGTGCTGTTTCACTGTAAAATCAAATCAAACACCCCAAAGAAAAAAACAGGAAAGGAAGAATTATTTTGGCAGAAATCAAAGCTTTCAGAGCTATCCGATACACTGAGAAGGCAGGCGACATCAAAGACCTCGCCTGTCCCCCGTATGACATTGTACCCGAAAGTCAGCGACTTTCACTTCTTGAGAACAATCCCTACAATATGATAAGACTCGAGCTCCCTAAGGGCGAAAATCCTTACGAGGAGGCAAAGAGCCTTCTTGACGAGTGGCTTGAGAACGATATTTTGACCCACGACGAAGAAGAGGGAATTTATATCTACGAAGAGGAGTTCAAAACTCAGGTAGACCACGGAGAAACAAAGAAGCTTCGCGGCTTCATCTGTCGTGTTCAGGTTGAGGATTTCTCTGCGGGAATAGTTCTTCCGCATGAGGAAACTCTCTCCAAGGCAAAGGAAGACAGACTTAATCTTATGAAGTCCACCTTCTGCAACTTCTCGCAGATTTATTCGCTTTATATTGACGAGAAGCATGTCACAAGTGCAAGGCTTGATAATCTCGCATCAACAACCAAACCGAGATACGAGTTTGACGACGGACTTGTCATCCACCGCATGTGGGTAATTAACGATAAGCTTTCCATCGCCGCCATTGCCGAGGACTTTGCCGACAGAAAGCTCTATATCGCAGACGGTCACCACCGCTACGAAACCGCAATCAACTTCAGAAACTACTGCCGAGAGAACGGTATCTACTGCCCGGGCTCAAACTATGTCATGATGATGCTTGTCGATATGGCTCACCCCGGTCTTGTAGTCTTCCCGACTCACCGCCTTATCAAGGGTATTGATAATTTTGACGGTGAAAAACTCATTTCCGACTGCAAGGAATTTTTCGACACCGAGGAAAGAGAAGATGTTTCCGATATGGAGAAAAAGCTCACCGAGCTTTATGACGAGGGCAAAAAGGCTTTCGGTTACTACGGCGGAAACGGAAAGTGGACGCTTCTCACGCTTAAAGACTTGAGCGTCATGGAAAGCGTTCTTCCCGATAAGAGCGAGGCTTCCCGTGGTCTTGACGTATCCGTTCTTCACTCTCTCATTCTCGAAAAGCTTTTGGGAATAGACAAGGAAAATATGGCAAGCGGAAAGAACCTTGTTTACACACGTTCCTTTGACGAGGCAATAAGCGAGGTTGACGCCAAAAACGCCCAGTGCGCATTCATCATCAATCCGACAAGAGTCGAGGAAATCGGTGCTGTCGCAAGAGCGGGCGAGAAAATGCCGCAGAAATCAACTTATTTCTACCCGAAAATCATCACGGGTCTTTGCATAAACGATCTTAAGTTAAAGTAACCAAATCAGGCACTCCGTTAAATTCGGAGTGCCTTTCTTTTGTCAGAATTTTCGTTTTTATTTCTCTATTCCAAAATAAAACAGTTTTCCTTTGTTGATTTAGCACTAAGCACAAGTATGAAATTATTTCATATTTACCAAAAAACTTAAATTTTCTATTGACGAATGAGAAAATGAGGTCTATTTTAATATACGGTTATGCTTGTTTCGTACCTGAGCATAACAAAGGAAAGAAGGAATAATATGAAATATCTGAAGCAATTCACAATTATATTGCTCATCTCTTTTGCGGGAGATCTTCTTCACAGCGTTCTGCCGCTGCCCGTACCGGGAAGCATCTACGGAATTATTCTGTTGTTCATTTTACTTCAAACTAAAATCTTACCGCTTGAGAGCGTCAAAGAAACAGGAAAATTCTTGGTTGAGATTATGCCCGTTATGTTCATTCCCGCTGCCGTGGGACTGGTTGAATCATGGGAAGTAATCGGTTCGTCTTGGGTTTCGTACATAATCGTAACCATTGTAACCACATTCCTTGTTATGGGCGTAGCCGGAGTTGTCACTCAGCTTATCGTCAGAAAATCTCAGGATAAGGAGACAGACGCATGAGTTTACTTCAAGAATCCACATTTATGGGTGCGGTCATCTCCCTTGCCGCTTACTTTGCGGGAATGTACCTTAAAAAGAAATGGAACCGCTCGTTTTTAAATCCGCTTCTTATTTCAATCATCATCACGATAATTTTTGTTATCGTATGCAAAATAGACTACAACACCTACTACGAAGGTGCAAAATACATAAGCTATCTTCTCACCCCGGCTACTGTTTGCCTTGCAATTCCGCTTTACGAGCAATTTCAGATTCTCAAAAACAACTGGAAAGCAATCATCGCAGGCGTAACCGCAGGAGCGGTAACATCTCTTACCACCGTTCTTGTTCTTGCTCTTTTATTCAAATTCAGCCACGAGGAATATGTCACCTTTCTGCCAAAGTCAATCACAACGGCAATCGGTATGGCGGTTTCTGAGGAGCAGGGCGGCTACGTTGCCGTCACTGTTGCGGTAATCATCGTCACGGGAATACTCGGAAATGTTTTCGGCGATCTCATTCTTAAGATTTTCCGAATTGAAGAGCCTATCGCCAAGGGTATCGCACTGGGCACGGCATCTCACGCAATCGGTACATCAAAGGCTATGGAGCTCGGAGAAATCGAGGGTGCGCTCTCAAGCCTTGCGGTCGTTGTCGCAGGTATACTCACTGTTGTCGGAGTATCGATTTATTCACACATTTTGTAATTAGCACAAAGCAAAAATTAACAGCCTATGAGAAATTTCATTGAAATTTCTCATAGGCTATTTTCATTTTCTTTCAAATATCAGGCGTTTTCACTCTCGAAAATTTTCTTCGTGCTCTCCTCGGAGAACTGCTTGTTGTAAAGATCAGCATAGTAGCCGCCCTGCTTCATAAGCTCGAAGTGTGTTCCACGCTCGATTATCTTTCCGCCCTTTACCACCAAAATCATATCTGCCTGACGGATGGTAGAAAGTCGGTGAGCAATAAGAAAGCTTGTTCTCGTTCCGAGAAGCTTGGAAATGGCATTCTGGATAAGCTGTTCTGTTCTCGTGTCGATTGAAGCTGTCGCCTCATCG
>CAVBOS010000036.1:0-13291 GCA_963597005.1 Lachnospiraceae bacterium | reverse complement strand
GTGAAGTAGAAATGGGAAATCCTATTCTTGCAATCATCTACGGTTTTGCTCCCGGACTCGGTGAAGAGGTAATTTTCAGAATTATTCCTATCTCTATTGCAATGAGAAGCAGAAACAAGAAAGTTATCACAATCGTTCTCGTAGTCACAAGCCTTATGTTCGGTCTTATTCACGGTGGAAATATTCTTGTAGGCGCAGACCCTGTTCAGACTTTAATGCAGGTAATTTACGCAACAGGTCTTGGCTTGACATTTGCGGCTATCTATCTCAGAACAGGCAACATTTGGATTATGATCTTTGTTCACACATTCACAGACTTTGTTTCATACATGGGATTAAGCTCACAGGAGTCGGGCGGCGTTCTTGCCGACAAGGCTGATATGGTAACAATTATCTATTTGAGCATTCTTTCAGTTATCTTCTTCGTAAATGCATTCGTTGCATTCAGAAAGAGCAAGAGAGAAGAGATTCCCGCAGTTTGGGACGAAATCTGGGGCAGAGAGACAATTTCAGAGACTGTCGAACAGTAAGATAACGATAATACAGCTTGACTGTTTTCGATTAAAAAAGTAAAATACAGATTAAAGAGAATATCCCGCCGACTATGGCGGGATATTCGGCATTTTTGTGACAGAAAACCAATTTGCGGAAAGAGAAAATATGGATAATAAAAGTAAAGCGTTATTTCATTTGCCGGGGTTATTTGAGTTTTATGAGTTTTACAAGGCGTTTTTATCGCTATATAAAGAGCACAGAGAGTATTTTTACGATTGGTGCGATATAGCTTCGATTTACGGCGCACCGAGCGGTTGCCTTTGGGGCGGCGGAAGAATAAGCGAGAGCGATTGTTCACCTGATAAAGCAATCATGCTTGCGAACGAACACGGAATATCCGCTAGACTTACATTCAGTAACTCTTTGCTGAAAACAGAGCACTTAAATGACAGAAAGTGCAACGGCCTTTGTAAGCTTTTGACAGAAAAAAACGGCACACAAAACGGAGTGATAATTCATTCTGATTTGCTTCTTGATTATCTTAAAGAGAAATATTCCGAGCTTTATTTTGTTTCGTCGACGACAAAGGTTATAACTGATTTTGCAGAATTTCAAAAGGAACTTAACCGTGAGGATTTTAAATACGTTGTTCCCGATTTCAGACTGAATAAGTCATTCGATAAGCTTAATTTGTTATCATCAGAAGAAAAAGCCAAAGCAGAATTTCTCTGCAACGAGTGCTGTTATGTCGGTTGTGCGGAACGAAAAAAGTGTTACGAGACAGTAAGCCGAAAAAGTTTCGGAGAGGATGCCGAGCACATATGCAAGGCGCCAAATTCAGAGGGCGGCTATCGCTTCTCAAAAGCTATGGAAAGCCCTATGTTTATCAGTGTAAATGACATAAAGAACATATATCTTCCCATGGGCTTCGAGAATTTCAAGATAGAGGGAAGAGGCTTGGGCAGTGCGTTGATTCTTGAATTTATTTTGTATTACATGACAAAGCCTGAATATCAAATCCATGTTCGGGAAGAAATGTATCTTGATAATACGCTGGATTTGTTTTGATGAATCATAAAGCTTGAAAAGAAACGGTGCACCCCGCTAAATTGGGATGCACCGTAGTTTCTTATACTTTATTTTCTTTTCTTGAACACTATATCATAGCCGAGAGCGTTGGTGATTTTGAGCAAGGTCTCAAGGCTTGGAGTGCCTGTCTTGCTCTCGATTCTTGCCAACTGCGGCTGTGTTAAATGAGTTTGTTCTGCTAATTGTTTTTGGGTGAAACCTTCTTTTTTTCTAAGATCTCTTAAACGATCAATAAGCTCGATACACATTTCATTCATGGACTCTCTCTCCCTTCGCGGTTCTGATATATATTATAATGAAAATTGTATATTTGTGAAGAGGAAAAATAAAAAATATTTGCAAAATTTTAGTGCCTGTTTTTGACTTGAAATTCTGCGTGTTTAATTAAAAATGTAAATGTGTTTTTGATATTACAAAAGCTAAAATTATGTGCTAAAATAAACCATACTAATTTGCAACGGAGGATTGTATGAAAGCAGTGTGGATAACGGACGGAACGGGCAATCCGTTTTATGCAAGAAAAAAGATTGAGATAAAAAGCGAGATTGAAAAGGCGTGTGCAAAGGTTTGCGGTCTCGGTCAGTTAAATTTCTATATCAACGGGAAAAAGGTCAGCGACCATGTGCTTGATCCCGGTTGGACAGATTACAACAAGCTCGTTCAGTATGTTGAATTTGATGTAAGCAATTATTTGACTGTCGGGGACAATGTTCTTGCGGCGGAAGTCGGTAACGGTTGGTATAAGAAACAGGATGAGGGCTACACCTTCCATTTTCCTGAATTTATGCCGCCAAATCCAAATCCGTACAAGCCGTTCGGTGATTATCTTGTATTATCTCTTAGCTTGAAAATCACATACAAAAACGGTGATGAGGAAATAATCACAAGCGGTGAGGACTGGAAAACAGGAAAGCACCCGATTTTGATGTCGAATGTTTACGGCTCGGAAATTATCGATAATCGCCTGAAAGCCGACAATTGGAATAAGCTTGATTTTGACGATTGCGACTGGAAGAACGCTGTTTTTGTCGATGAAAAAAATTCTCCCAAAGGAGAGCTCGTGGAGCAAACTCAGCCGCCGATAAAAATTATCAAGACATACGAGGGAAAATATCTTCATACCGTGAACGGCAGAAAAATATATGACCTCGGACAAAACACATCTTCGCTGTTGTCGGTTAAATTAAAAGGCAAAAGCGGGGCACAGGTTAAAATATATCCTGCCGAAAAGCTTGACTTAAACGGTGACGCAGACCAAATGGCAAAGAACTGGCTGCCGATAGACTCTTCTGTGACCTGTATTCTCAGAGGTGACGCCGATTTTGAGAGCTTTGAAACAACCTTTACATATGTCGCATGTCGATATCTTGCAGTAGAAGGTGACGCTGAGATTGCCGAGATTAAGGCAAAAGCAATAACGAGTGCTTGGAAAACTGACGGAACATTCGAATGTGACGATGAACGCTACAACAAAATATACAGTATGATTGAACGTACAGTCGAAGCAAATATACTCAGCGTTCACACGGATTGCCCGACTATTGAGCGTTTTGCTTGGCAAGAACCGAATCACCTTATGGCGCCATCAATATTTTTTATGAAAGACGGCAAAAAGCTGTGGGAAAAATTTTTCCTTGACCTTCGTGTGGCTCAGCATGACAAAAATGATTTCTTTTTTGATATGAGCGGCGGCAAATTTTACCCCGGTGATGGTCTGGTTCCGTCTCAGGCTCCTTGCTACATTCCCAATGTTCTCCCTGTTCCTGGAATGGGAAGCTTCTATGATATTATCCCGTGGGGAAGCACGAGTATTTTAGGCGTGTGGTGGCACTATAAATTCTACGGTGACAAAAAGGTTCTCTCCGATAACTATGAAATGGGAAAGAGATACCTTTCTCACCTGAAGACTAAGATAAACGAAAACGGTTTTATAAATCATGGCTTGGGTGATTGGGGAAATCCCGACGGACAGCTTGCAAGAGAAAATGTTGAAACGGCTTTTCTATATGCTGATGCAATCACTCTTTCAAAAATCGCTTTGATTCTCGGAAATGAAGAGGACGAGAAAGAATTTTCTGATTTTGCACAAACGGTAAAGGATAATTACAACGAAAAGCTTCTTTGCAAAAATCCGTCAAGTGGAAAATGGTGCTATCGTGTGTGGGGTGACGAATTTATCACAACGCAAGCCGCCGAAGCTTTGCCGCTTTTCTGGGGCATGGTTCCGTCTGATAAAGAAAATGATGTTGTGGATGAATTTAAAAACACGCTTACCGAGAAAAACTGCTTTGCAAGCGGAGAAATCGGACTTCCGTATATTATTCAGACTGCCGCAAAATACGGCATGAACGATTTAATCAGTGAGTTCATAACAAGGACAGAACATCCGAGCTACTATGCTTTCGTTCTTGACGGAGAAACCACCTTGGGAGAATACTGGGAGAATAATCCCCGCAGTCACTGCCACGATATGATGGGACATATAATCGAGTGGTACTATAACGGTATTGCAGGAATTAAGGTGCTTGAGCCAGGATTTAAGAAGATAAGCATTAAGCCTTATATGCCTAAGAGCATGAATGAATTCAGTTGCAGCTACAATTCCGTAAGAGGCATGATAAAGGTAAATGCTAAACGAAACGGAGATAAGATAGAAGTAAATGTTTCTGTTCCTGACGGTATTGAGTACAACGTGGAAGCTTGATTGCTCACGCAAAATATCAAATAGATATCTGAGAAAACGTCCTTCGCTTCTATGAGGCTTTATTAGAAAAGTTATAAAACTTAACAAAACCTTGGTATAAGAAAAAACTCTATGGTGTAATAGAAGCTTATTTGGCAATCGCATAACAGAAAGTGCCAATATAGTGTTTGCTACACTCATCTGAATCACACAAGGCAATTTAGATGCGATATTCCCGTTTTCTCTTGTGACAGATATGTAATCGGTTGTCTGGAAGAATTCGTCATAGACCTTTTTGGTGCAGCTTTTAATTTAGACCTAAAATCTAAACCTAAAAGATGCGCAAAGTAATTGCTTGTCAGAATACCGGTTATTAAATAAAACGAAAAGGAATGATAAGAATTTGACTCAATACACAGAATTACTCAATATTAAGGCTGAAATGCTGTCAATGGACGATGACGGCTATGAAGAAAATCTATTAGAAGTAGCTACTCTTTTTCGTGGGTTTGATGAGGCGTTAACATCATTTATGGAAGAGTATGGATATAAAGGTGATTTAGATGATGTGTATGCAAAGGCACAGTTTCTTCGTGAAAAGTTCAAGACAGCTGGTGTGAAACTGCCTCGTGATTTCAAGGAATGGTTTGTGCCGAACAGGAAAATTGCTCGCAAGACGGCTTTTCAAATCTGTTTTGCGTTCAACTTGGGTGTTGATGAGACTAATAATTTTTTTAGATGTGTTCAGTTTGAACGTGGTTTTGATTGCCACACCGTAACTGAGGCTGTTTATTACTTCTGTATGAGAAACGGGCTTTCGTACTTAGAAGCCCAAGAGATAATTGATCGTATTCCTGCACCTAAAAAGGTAAAAGCCATTCCCAACCGTGAGGTTCTTTATACCGGAACCATTATTGAATACATAAACAGTATTGACGATAAAGAAAAGCTGATACAGTACATAATAGATAATATCAATGATTTCCAGTACAACAATGTTACTGCTATCAAATACATTCAAGAGTTTTGGTCTGAGATTTCCAAGAAAGACGGATTGGCCGCACAAGAGGGCACGATTATAGACAAAACCCATAATCGGTTTGAGAATAAACAAAAAAAGGGTAAGGCAGACCCTCGTTGTCCAGAAGTTATTGCCACAGAAATCCGTCAACAGGAGCAAGAAGTCAAGCCGTACGATTATGTGGTTGCCGGTTTGAATGCCTCGACTTGGACTATTTTCTCTCAGATAATCGGTCTGGTAAACTATCAAGAAAAAGAAATTGCCACCAAACATGACCGTTCGCTGTCATCGGTTTTATCCGAAAACAAGCTAATGCCGTTAAAGGCAGATTACTGTTTTCCGAGCAGACAAAACATTGACAAACTCATTCGTGGAGATTTAGTCGGTGATGATGAAATTATTCGTAAGATGCTTATTTTCCTTGCTTTCTATACTTATTGGGCAAAACTCATTATCAGCCAAAACGATGCTTTCTATTTGGCAAAGTTCTCTGATGCTGAAAGATGTCTCGACACGATAAATGCTCGCCTTTTGGATGCAGGCTATCCAAAGCTGTATGCCGGCAATCCATATGATTGGCTCTTTATGTGGGCGTTGAACAACGAGAATCCGCTTATCGCTTTCAGAAGCTATATGGGCGAGGTTTTTGCCGTGAAGAAGGAAAATACCGAGGATTGATTTTGCATTGGCAAAACCACACTCTGAAAACCATACGCTATAATCAAGGCACAAGGACGAAAAGGTGGTGAACTTATGGACCATAGAATTGCTTTGAAATCGAATACTCCGCTTCACTTATGTAACGATAGAGGCGAAGCAATTCATTGTGTCATCGAAAGCGAAATTGGTCGTGGTGGCTCTTGCATTGTGTATGAAGCAGCTCGCATAACTGATACCGGCGATAAAACGCTGTACAGAGTAAAGGAGTTTTATCCTTATAAGCTCAATATCGTTCGAGACGAAAACAACGGTCTGATCCCATCTGCTAATGATGCCGAGGTCTTTAATCAAAGACTGGAGCAGTTCCGTTCTGACTTCTCACGCACAAATCAGTTGTTTTATTCTGATACAAATTATTCCTCGGTGACCAATCAACTTGATATTTTCAGACAGAATGGCACTTCCTATGTTCTGTCAGCTTATTCTTCCAAGAAAACATTGGCAACATATAAACCGGAAAGCCTAAAAGAGTGTATCACACTCGTCAAGCAAGTAACTTATGCTCTGGGCAACATTCATAAGCAAGGGTATCTCTACCTGGATACCAAGCCTGACAATGTGCTTGTTGTTGACGGATACCAAAAACAGATTCAGCTCTTTGACTTCGATTCGCTTATTTCCATTCAAGAAGTCAGAAAAACAAGTAAACTGAGTTGCAGAGATGTTCGACTCTCTTACTCTAAGGGATTTGCTCCCATTGAATTGCAAACCTCAAAAATCAAACGGCTGGGTGCTCACACGGATGTTTACGGTGTGGGTGCATTACTATTTTATCTCTTGTTCGGCTACACACCTACTGCACCCGATTGCGAGAGTGATGCTGTGTTTGATTTTACCAAAATTCAATATGACTATCGCAAGTGTGATGATAGACTTTTTGACTCATTATCTGATTTCTTCCATAATGCTTTGGCTGTTTATTACGCAGATAGATACCAAAGTATGCAGGAGGTCTCAGAGCAGTTGCAAGAGATTGAAAAGTATGCTGACTTTGTGATACCTAGAATCTATTCCACACAAATTGCAAAGCCTAAGATTTTTTATGGACGAGAGCGTGAGTTTGGAGAATTGGATAGGCTCTTGGCGAACCACGATTATAACTGCCTGTTTCTCACTGGTATGGGTGGTATCGGTAAAAGTACGTTTATCAGAGAATATCTGACATGCCGTCGAGGGAAATTTGATACAGTTTTGTATGTCTATTACAATGGCAGTATTGAGGCAACCATATCTAATGACAGCAATATTGAAATCAATACATTAAGACAGGAAGAAGCTAAGAGTGGCACAAGATACTTTGACAAGAAGCTACAGAAAATCCGTGAACTTGTAAGAGGAACTTCTTCTGTTTTGGTAATAGATAACTTTACCGGCGAGTTCGATGATGATTTGAATGAACTTCTTAAAACAGAGTTAAAGGTTATCCTTTTGAGCCGGAAGGCGCCTCTTTATCAGAGCTGTCAAGAAATGAAGCTTTCTGCAGTTTCAGATTTGAACGCACTTCGCTGTATCTTTGAAGACAACCTCGGCCGCCCTATAGAAGATAATGAGCAAGGCGGATTTGAGCAGATTTTAAAGTGCGTCGAGGGGCATACTCTCGCCATTGAATTAATTGCGAAGCAGATTGCCAATAGCCATATCACTATTTCAAGTGCCGCCGCTCTGACAGAGGAGTACGGTTTTTCTGCTATTGCTCCGGAAAAAGTTGATTACGAAAAAGATAGCAAGCAGACAAGTGACATAATCGGAAATATCATAGACGCCCTTTTTGCGGCTAATATGCTTTCGGGCGAAAAGAAAATCTTGTTGAAGGTCACATCTCTGCTTGGTGACAACGGAATAGACATCAGTCATTTCCAACAGATTATGCAGCTTACATCTAAAGATGATTTGAATGAACTTATTAAAGACGGTTGGCTGACGATTTCCGGTGATACGATTTCTATGCACAATGTAATCCAAGAAGCCGTGCATCGGTGGAAATGGACACCGGAGTATCTCAAAGCCGCGGAGCAGTTTTTGACATACTTTTATGTGGAAATCCGTTTGGAATCCACAAAAAACAACTATCCGAAAAAGCTGCGTAAAAAATTAACTGCCGCCGATGCAGAACTGCAACCAAAGCTGAAAGAACGGACGTTCCGCAAGTTTGATAAACAGGGGCTTGCCGGTAAGGTCTATCGTGAACGGTTGGCTCGCATTAAAGATGAATCTCCTGCAGACATCGAGAAGTTGACAAGATTGCTTTTCCAAGCAGAAAGTATTATAAAACAATGTCAGCGAGAGAAAGAGATTTGTGATAGAGACCTTTTTATAAATTTGTATTTTACTGTATTGATCAATATGCCACTATATAGAGAAGATTATGTTTTTTCAGAAACATATCGGCTTCTTGCTGACAGTACTAAAGCTATAGACTTCGGTATTTGTGCAAATTCTATGCGTGACATAAGACAAGATGCGGCTATGATTATGCGGGTCTATGAATTGGTTTTTTCAATTCATGATGCCCACGGTGATAAAGAAGCTATGAAGGACTTGCTTGAGAGAGCAGGCAAAGCGGCAAGGCATTTCCGAAAGCAGGAGACTTACGCCATTTACTATGATATGGTTTCTAATTATTATGATATTCTTCTTGACGGCCATTACGATACAGAAGGCCCTGATGAAGAACTCTTGCTAAATAAAATGCTTGATGCTATTGAGAAAACACTTCATTACTCAAAACGCGGCATTCCTAACGACGATCATCACCTATACGCAAAAAGCATTTTGGCTAAGGCTACAATTTTAATGCGAAGTTGTCGAGGTACAGAAAAAGAAATTAGCTGTCTCATCGACACAGCAAAGAAAATAATTGCAGAAAACACTTCGCAATATGCCGATGTTCGTCTGCAATATTATTTGGTATGTGCCTGGTATTTCGCTTTGGTACATGATAGTGTGCAGTCCACAGAGGTGTTCGTTAAGGATGCACGGGAACTGTCGGACATCATTATTCCAACAGATTTGCAGAAAATTGAGGAAGTCATTATTCCGTGTGCAAATATTTTCTTTGAGTTGAGCTGTCATGGCAGAGCTATGGCTCTACTCTATGAAGGAACACGCCTCTGTGCCAAACACGCAAATACCGATTCATACGCTCGCATAAGGCAAGAGCTATGCGATCATTTTTGGGAGGTAGGAATAAAGGCACAACAGTTTGATTTGTGCCAAAAGGCAATCAAACTCATAGAGGCTGAGAACGAAGAAATCGTTGATCCTAAAAACAGGGTTGTCATACCAACCGAAGTTCGCAGTATAATATCAGGCAAAACAACTTAATGCTTCTAAAACGAGAGAGCTTGGACTATCACCGTCCAAGCTCTTTTTTGCATTGACAAAACCAAATACCCAAAATTATCTGTTATTCTTTTATCGTAGCATGAATATAGCTTGTGATAATCTTTATCTGAAAACCAACTTGCTTTCACAAAACCAGATATGAAAAAGAATGTGCTAAACTTTAGTCTGTTCGAAATAAGGTAGGAGAAATCAAATGAATACTAACAGAATGAGACAGATTATCGAAAGCCTTAACGGTCTTGGAACCAAACAGAACGCTATGTACACCAAAGCTTCAGGTCAAAAGAGCAATGTCGGTTCGCTTATTTAGGGCGGTATTAGAAAAATGATTGGAGGTTAATATTATGGCGAAACGTTCATCAGCACACATTAAGGCACAAAAAGCAGGCCGAGCAAGAGATTATGAAACCTGTCAGGCTTGCGGCTCAAAACAGAAAGTCCAAGGACATCACATATTTGACTGTCAGTTTTTAGGAGCAGCAACAGCAGAAAATATCATATCGTTCTATCACGACTGTCACAAGAAGGTTCATAGCGGTAAATTGGATATCTGTAAATTATAACAAAAACGGAGGTAGAAAAATGTCAAGATTTAAGGTGTTATTTGACGGTGAGTACGAGGATGAAGTTTTTGATACAGAAGAAGATGCAGAAGAATATGCTTTGTACTTATGCTCATGCACCCGTGAAGGTGCGGAAATTCTACATATGTCTAATCCCGGCGATTATGACTATGACGAGGATAGTTTTGAATACCCGGAATATGAAATCGTAGAAATTGACGAGAATTAACAAATACTTTTAGGAGGTCAAAATTATGAATAAGAAAGTAAAGATATTTACCATTTTAGTTAGTGTTCTTAGTATGGCGGTATGCTTTGTCGGGTGCGGCAGCAGCGAGACAACCAATGCCACCGGCGGCAGTACCGCAAGTGAAAAGATTAACATAGAGGATATTTCTTGGAATGTTGATGAAGGAATTGTTGACGGTGACAGCTATGTTCTCCTTAACTACACGAACAATACGCAGTATACGATAACTAACTTTGAACTTACATTCAAAGAAAAGTCAGGTGTTACCGAAGAAGAAAAAGAAAACTTCTATTCGGATATTCAAGAAAAACTTGAAGCAAGCAATGAAGATATGGAAGATATCAAGAACCAACCAATTTCAATGCATGCTGAAACGCACAGAGTTGTTAATCCGAGTGAATCTGCTTCAAATGTAAACTGTTATTATTATGGCGGCTCCTTTTATTTGAAAGACATTAACCACTATAACTTAGTTGAGCCTGATATCGCTACCATTAAATATATCGATGAGGATAAAATTTTTACCGTATATTATGATTACGGTTCAAAAAAATATTCTGCCGAAGCAGAAACAGAGATAGCGTATCAATGGTCACAAACAGACCTCGGTAGCAAAATTCCGAAGCCGGATGTCAAGGTTGTAGAAAGCGGCAGAGATGATGAAATTATCTTTATGTTTGATGCATACGGCTTGTCATTGGAGCAGTTTAATGCTTATGTTGAGGAATGCAAAGGACTTGGATATACGGTTGAGCCGGGAAGTTTTGAAGGATTCTATTCAGCTGATAACACAGAGGGATATAATGTCTATTTATATTATGATGACAAAGACTATTCAATGAGCGGCACTATCAGTGCTCCTGAAACAAAAAGTGAATAGTCTAAAGTAAATTAATATAATAAAATTGGGGCGATGATGCAAAATAATCATCGTCCCAATTTATGTAAGCCACTTTATAAATATCATGTCGTGATTTATGATTTCCATAGCGGAACCACGAATGGCATTCATTTTTCGTGCCCAAGCCATTTGGTCAGCTTCCGAGAAAAGTAATGTCAGTACCCTTTAGAGGGGTACTGACATTCTATGGTCTAAGAAAAATACTAGTAAACCAGTGTTTTTGATTATTCAGTTAATCAGAAATCAACCTCTGTGTCATAGTAGCAGCACTTGAGGAGCTTTTCCATCTCTTCAACGCTTGGCTGACGTGGGTTAGAACCTGTGCAAGCATCTGCAATAGCATTAACAGCGATGTCGTGAAGTCTCTCAAGGAATACCTCTTCAGGAACGAAGCCCTGCTCTGTCGGATAAGAATCCGGGCCGTAGTTCTTGATGCAATGAGGAATGTTGAGGTCATCGTTCATCTTGCGCAGATAAGCGATAAGTGCGGCAACCTTCTCATCATCGGATGCGCTCTTGTCACAAATCTCCATGTAGTCTACGATAACACCGTATCTCTTCTTTGCTGTTTCGTCCTTAGCATTAAATGCGATAACCTTAGGAAGATACATAGCGTTAGCGGCACCGTGAATGATGTGTGCACCGTAGTCAGCAAAGACAGCACCTGTCTTGTGAGCCATTGAGTGAACGATACCGAGAAGAGCATTTGAGAATGCCATACCAGCGAGGCACTGTGCATCGTGCATTCTGTCTCTTGCTTCCATATCGCCATTGTAGGAAGGAATGAGATCCTTCATAATCATCTCGATTGCATGGATAGCGAGCGGGTCTGAATAGTTGCTGTTAGCTGTGGAAACATAAGCCTCAACAGCGTGAGTCATAGCGTCCATACCTGTGTGAGCAACAAGCTTCTTAGGCATTGTCTCTGCGAGCTCAGGGTCAACAATAGCGACATCAGGAGTAATCTCGAAGTCTGCGATAGGATACTTAATGCCCTTGTCATAATCTGTGATGATAGAGAATGCTGTAACCTCTGTTGCAGTACCTGATGTAGAAGAGACTGCGCAGAAGTGAGCCTTCTGTCTTAACTTCGGAAGTCCGAATACCTTGCACATATCCTCGAATGTGCACTCAGGATACTCATACTTAATCCACATTGCCTTAGCGGCATCGATTGGTGAACCGCCGCCCATTGCGACAATCCAGTCAGGCTCGAACTCGAGCATCTTTGCGGCACCGTTCATTACGGTTGTGACTGACGGGTCTGACTCGATACCCTCAATAAGCATGACCTCCATGCCTGCCTCTTTGAGGTAACCGACTGCTCTGTCGAGGAAGCCGAATCTCTTCATTGAGCCGCCGCCGACGCATACAACTGCTTTCTTGCCTTCAAGATTTTTTAAGTTCTCAAGAGCACCCTTTCCGTGATAAAGATCTCTTGGTAATGTAAAACGTGCCATAATAATTTCCTCCCTAAGCCAACACTTCTTTTGTGTTTAAGCTTCTATTCGTTAAAACTTTAACACCCTTTGCCTGCTTTGTCAATAGTCTACAAAAACAATAATTTATACCGATAAAAAAGCAATGTTTCGTCCAAATTTTGCTTGAAAATGATGAATAAATTACAGAATTTGCATTGATGAGCCGTCAAGTAATTCGTTGGTTCTATCAGTGCTAAATTGGATATTTTACTGTGCTTCGATACAATCAATCGGACAAGATTTTTGGGTTTTGACAGAAGATAATTTTGTGTGTCAATCAAAGTGTAAGCTTGTAATTTACTTTATAATGGTATAGTATTAAAGTGCTTGAATGCAAAAAAGGAAAGGAAGAAGAAAAATGGCAGAAGAAGTTATTGTAAGAAAGTATAAAAAAGAAGATATTGCCGATATGGTGAGAATTTGGAATCAGGTGGTTAATGAGGGAGTCGCTTTCCCACAGCTTGATTTACTTGATGAAATTAGCGGAGAGAAGTTTTTCTCGGAACAAACCTATTGCGGTGTAGCGGAATGTGAAAACAAAACAGTCGGAATGTATATACTTCACCCTAATAATGTCGGCAGATGCGGTCACATAAGCAACGCAAGCTTTGCGGTCGATTCGTCTTGCCGAGGAAAGCATATTGGTGAAAAGCTCGTTTCCGATTGCTTGGAACAGGGAAAAGAACACGGCTTCAAGATATTACAGTTCAATGCCGTGGTCGAGAACAATGTCCACGCACGAC
>CAVBOS010000035.1:0-13333 GCA_963597005.1 Lachnospiraceae bacterium | reverse complement strand
GAAGAGCTAAAAGAAAACGGTGCTGATTACATTGTAAATTCAGCAGAAGAAATCTTGGCTGTTTTAGACGAAAAGAACAAAGAGTAATTTTCGGCAAGCTGCAGACGCCGAGAAACACACGCAGTAAGCAAAAACGCCTTCACAGTGCCGTTTTTTAGGCTCTGCGAAGGCATTTTTTGTGGTGCTTGGGTTTATCGACAGTCTGAGGCACGGTGCAAAACCGTGCCTTGTTTTATTTATCGCTTGTCCATGTAGTAGGTAAACTCTACTCTTTCCTCGTCACTGCTGTAATTCTTTCTGCCTTTTTTCTCAGAAATTCTCTTCATTCCAAGCTTTTCCATAATATGATATGACGGGTAATTCTCACTGTCGCAGTGTGCTACAAATTCCTTGTAGCCGAGTGTTAGTGCATACTCAGCCGCAACGCTTGCCGCCTCGAAACCATAGCCCTTGCCCTGACAGTCCTTCGAGAGCATCCAGCCGAGCTCGGCTTTTCCGTTCTCGTCATAAATGCCGACAAATCCGACATTTTTCTCGTCTTCCATTATCGCAAAAATCCATTCGGTGGGATTTTCGCTGTTCCACATTTTGTCGCTTGATTTAAGTTCCTCTTTTACCTCGTCCATATCCTTTTTAGGAAAGAACAGCATGAATTTTCCGCAGTCCTTATCAAGTGCATAAACGGAAAAATCATCCAAGTGCTTAGTACCGAGAGGCTCTAAAATCAGTCTGTCGGTTTTAATTATCATAATGACTGCTCCTCCATCTTTCTCGCTCTTTCCTCGGCAATCAGCGGATCTATGAGTTCATCGAGGTTGCCGTTCAAAATGTCGTCAAGCTTATAAAGCGTGAGACCTATTCTGTGGTCGGTCACTCTCGACTGCGGATAGTTATAAGTTCTTATTCTCTCGGAGCGGTCTCCGGAACCTACCTGATTTTTTCTCTCCGATGCAATCTCATTGTTCTGTGCAGTTATCTTTGCGTCAAGAAGTCTCGCTCTGAGAACTCGCATTGCCTTATCTCTGTTCTTAAACTGACTTCTTTCGTCCTGACACTCGACAACCGTTCCTGTCGGCAAATGTGTGATTCTTATAGCCGACGAGGTCTTGTTAATGTGCTGTCCGCCCGCACCGCTTGAACGGTAGGTATCTATTTTCAGATCCTTTGGGTCGATATTCAGCTCAACCTCCTCAGCCTCAGGTAAAACAGCAACCGTCGCCGCCGATGTGTGAATTCTTCCCTGTGTTTCCGTCTCAGGAACACGCTGAACCCTGTGGACGCCACTCTCAAATTTAAGTCTTGAGTAAGCACCCTGACCGTCTATCGTGAAACTGATTTCCTTAAATCCGCCCAATTCCGTTTCGTTTGCGCCGACGACCTCAATGCTCCAGCCATGCTTCTCTGCATAGTAAGAATACATTCTGAAAAGCACCGCCGCAAAAAGAGCCGCCTCTTCTCCACCAGTGCCGCCTCGAATTTCGACAATGACGTTTTTATCGTCATTTGGGTCTTTTGGAAGAAGTAATATTTTCAGTTCCTCTTCTGTTTCCTCTATGGTTTTCTTTGCCTCAGCCATCTCCTCAAGGGCAATTTCTTTCATTTCTTTATCCTCGAGAAGCTCTTTTGCCTCGGCTAAATTTTTCTGTGCGTTTTTATAGATTCTGTATTTCTCGACAATCGGAGTTATCTCGGCATGCTCCTTCATAAGCTTTGTATAAAGCTCTCTGTCGGCAGCCGTTGACGGGTCATAAAGCTTGAGGTTCAATTCCTCATATCGGTTTTCAAAAACCTGTAAATTCTCAAACATTTTCTTTATCCTTTCATATCTTTATAATTAATCAATTATGAAAGATACGCTAAAGCTCGCTTAATTCTTCGCCGCCACGGAAAACCTTACGGATATTTTTTTCGCACTTGATTCTCGGCAGCATGACCTCATGTCCGCAGCCGACGCACTTAATTTTAAAATCCATTCCGACTCTCAAAATTTCAAATTCCTTTGAGCCGCACGGATGCTGTTTTTTCATTTGAACTCTGTCTCCGACTCTGATATCCATAAGCTTTATCCTTTCGCACATAATTCCATAGGATAAAGTATATCGCAAAAATATATATTTTGCAACAGAATAAATAATTGTTGCAACAGAAACTATAACACTATACAATAGTATCAAAAGAAACTATATACAGGTGGGTGTTTCAGTTGAAAAAAACACAATGGATTTGACCTCAGGCAACATACCGAAACAGATTTTTCTCTTTGCTCTGCCGATTTTTCTCGGACAGGTTTCCCAAAATCTCTACAACTCCGTGGACAGCATAGTAGTGGGAAATTATGTCGGCACAACAGCCCTCGCCGCAGTCACAAGCTACAGTGATATTTCTATGTTTTTAGTCGGATTGTTCACTGACAACAGCAAGGCAATTCGCTATGGTGCAATGATGCTCGAAACCATGACGCCTTTCTTCTACTGTCAGGCACTTAATCAAACCTTTTCCAATGCCGTGAGAGGCTTCGGAAAATCTACAGCAGTCATGATACTTTCCATAATCGGTATGGTCGGATGCCGCCAGCTGTTTTTGGCGGTCGCCATGCACATTCAAAAGAATATCATTTTTGTCTATATCGGATTTCCGCTCGGCTGGTTCTGCGGTGCACTTTTCGTCATGATTTATTACTTTGTTAAAATCAGAGGCAGAATTGAAATTAAAAGCGAATTAAGAAAAAAGCAATCAACTGCCGTCAGTGCAAAAAATTAGTCTTTTTGTACATCTTTAACAAATATTATATATTAAATTTTTACAAAACTACCCTATGACAAATTTAAAATCGCATAATACAATATAGCTGTTGCAATAATAATATATTAAACGAAAGGTGGAATTTTTCATGCAAATATACGTTAATATCAATGCCGCCAAGGACGGCAACGGCTCAAAGCAAACTCCGTACAAAAACATATCCGATGCCGCAAAGGTCGCAAAACCCGGTGATGAGGTCATCGTAGCTCCCGGTGTTTACCGTGAGAATGTCAATCCCTATTTTGGCGGAACAGAAGAAAACAGAATTGTTTACCGCTCCGAAAAGCCGCTCGGTGCTGTTATCACAGGTGCGGAAGTTGTCAAAAACTGGATGTGCTACAGCGGCAACACATGGATTTGCAGAATACCGAACAGCTTTTTCGGTTCATACAACCCATACACGACCGAGGTCTACGGCGACTGGTATTTTGCCCCTGATGTGAGACACACAGGCTGTGTCTGGCTAAACGACAAGGCTCTCTATGAGGCTCTTTCATTACAGGAATGCTTGGACGGAAATATCTATGCTCCCTCGTGGGATCAAGAGAGCTCCGTCTACAAGTGGTTCACCGAACAGGACGGCGACAGCACGCTCATTTATGCAAACTTTCAAGGTGCAAACCCAAATAAAGAGAACGTAGAAATCACCGTAAGAAGAGAGTGCTTCTGGCCACAGAAGTACGGCAGAGGCTACATTACCGTAAGCGGATTCAACATCAACAAAGCCGCCACAACTTGGGCACCGCCTGCGGCATATCAGGATGGAATGATAGGTCCTAACTGGTCGAAGGGCTGGATAATCGAAGACTGTGAGATTTGGGGTTCAAAATGTGCGGGCATCTGCTTAGGCAAATACTGCGATCCCGACAACGACCACTACTTCACCTATAAGCATGTGAAAAGTCCTACTCAGATGGAGCGTGATGCCGTTTGCAAGGGACAGTATCACGGTTGGCTAAAAGAAAAAATCGGCAGTCATATCGTCAGAAGAAACAACATTCACCACTGCGAGCAGGGCGGAATCATCGGCAGAATGGGTTGTGTTTTCAGCGTTATCGAAGACAACCACATTCACCACATCAACAATATGCAGGAGCTTGGCGGTGCTGAAATTGCGGGCATCAAGCTTCATGCCGCTATCGACGTTATCTTCAGACGCAATCACATTCATCACTGCACCATGGGAATTTGGTGCGACTGGGAGGCTCAGGGCACGAGAATCACTCAGAATCTCTTCCACGACAATACTCAGCCAAAGGATTCTGCACCGCTTCTCGGAAGCATGATGAGTCAGGATTTGTTTGTCGAGGTAAGCCACGGCCCAACTCTTATTGACAATAACATTCTTCTTTCAAGACACGCACTCAGAATTGCAACAGAAGGCATTGCAATGGTTCACAACCTTATCTGCGGTTCGTTCACGGCTGTCGGCAGAGAGACTGACTTCATGGTTGACGGTATCCCTCAGATGAGATACACACCGTACCACATTCCGCACAGAACGGAAGTTGCAGGCTTTATGACGATACTTCACGGCGACAACCGTTTCTACAACAACATCTTTGTTCAGACCTTCGACACCGACTGGCACGATCCCAAGGAAAACGAGGGCACGGATACATCGGCAAACGAGGTTGTCGGCACACATGTTTGGGACGAATACCCCACATATGAAGAGTGGGTCGCTAACTTCAAGCTTGACGAAAACAAGCCGAATATGATGACAATGGCACCTTATCACTTCCGCCATCTACCTGTTTGGACGGACGGAAACGTTTACTTCAACGGTGCAAAGGCTTGCAAAAATGAGAAATCCAATTTCATTGACGAGAACAAGCATATCTATGTCAAGCTTCTCGAAAATGACGGAGAGTATCGCCTTGAGACCAATCTCTATGATTACATCGGCAATTTCCGTGACTATATGATTAACTCAGATGTTCTCGGTGAGGCTTTCGAGCCTGAGGAGCGTTTTGAAAATCCTGACGGAACTGACATTGTTTTCGACAGAGACTATTTCGGCAACCACAGAACTCTTGATGTTCTCCCCGGCCCGTTTGTTTCTGAAGATGTTCTTCATCAGTTCACTCTGTAATTTTAGAAAGAAATAAATCATTAAACACCAAAAATCACCGCAGAATCTCTTCTGTGGTGATTTTTCTTGCATTAGCTTCTGTCATTACCAAATATTCATAACATGCTGCATAATAAGGCTTACGGCAGTAATTCCGCACCAACACGATGCACCCAAAACAATCGGCTTTCCGCCTGTTTTGATAAGCTGAATTACATTACTGTTCAGTCCTATCGCCGCCATTGCCATAATAATCATGAACTTTGAAAGCTCCTTTAACGGCTGAAACAGACCTCCGTCAACTCCCAAATTTACACAAACAGTTGTTACTATAGCCGCCAAAACAAAGTAAAGAATGAACATTGGAAATGCTCTCTTAAGGCTGAATTTATTCGCCGTTTTTCCCTCTTTTGTGCTCTTTCGTGCTCTTATGAATGAAAGTCCCAGTGTAATTGGAATAATCGCAAGCGTACGGGTAAGCTTAACGGTTACAGCTTTGTTGAGCGTTTCACTGCCGAGATTCCACATGCTGTCCCATGTTGAGGCGGCAGCCGTCACGGACGAGGTATCATTAATTGCTGTACCCGCAAAAATACCGAACGCATCTCCGTGCAGTGTGTCAAATCCGATTGCCTTACCTAGTATCGGAAAGAAAATAGCCGCAAGCACATTGAAGAAGAATATAACCGAAATCGACTGCGCTATTTCATAGTCATCGGCATCAATAACAGGTGCTGTTGCGGCAATTGCCGAGCCGCCACAAATAGATGAGCCGACACCGACAAGAATTGACGCATTTGAAGACACATGCAGAGCCTTTCGCAAAACAAATGCTATGATAAGCGACGTAGAAATCGTACAGATGATTATCGGAAGCGACTGCTTGCCTGTCTCGAAAATTACTCCGAGGTTCATTCCAAATCCAAGCAAAACGACTGCCGTTTGAAGAATTATCTTTGATGTCCATTTTATGCCGGACTCAGCTTTTCCCTTATCGTGCCAAAACATAGCGACAATCATACCGACCAAAATTGCGATTACCGCACCGCCGACAACAGGAAATTTCTTTCCGAGCAGCCATGACGGAACGGCTATTGCAAGACAAACCAGAATACCGCTTAGATTTTTCTTTAAAAAGTTCATTTTTACATCCTCTCTTTCTTTGCTTTCAATTTGCGTACAAATTGTATCACTTGACTTTAATAATGTAAAATTATAAAATCATATTGAACGATAATAATATCTTATCGATAATCAGAGGATAAATATGCTTGATTTCAGAACGGAAACCTTTTTGACTGTATGCAAAACAATGAATTTTACTGCCGCCGCAAGGCTTCTTAATATAACCCAACCCGCAGTTTCTCAGCACATCCGCCACTTGGAAGAAGAATACGGCGCATCGCTTTTCACTTATCAAAAGAAACAGCTTTCTCTTACGGAGTCGGGCGAAATTCTCCGCAAACATCTATTGACCATGCAAAACGATGAGAATGCTATTAAAGAAGAACTGAAAAGCCGTCAAAGCGGAATAAACAATCTCTCGATTGGAGTCACTATGACTATCGGAGAATATGCGGTCGTAGACAAGCTTGCAGATTTTCTCATAAATCATCCCGACACCAACATTCACCTTCACTACGGAAACACCGCCAAGCTTTTAAAGCTTCTCGATAACGGGACAATAAGTATGGCAATTGTCGAGGGAAATTATCCAAAAGAAAATTACGCCCACAGAAAATTCAGCACTGAAGATTACATCGCCGTGTGCTCGACTTCCCACAAGTTTCTGTCGGTCAAACCTAACACAGTCAGCGATTTGCTTTGCGAAAGACTTCTCGTTCGTGAAGAGGGTTCGGGTACAAGAAATATCCTTGAACAAAGTCTGATTGCAAGAGGACTTAGAATTTCCGATTTCATTCACCTAACTCAGGTAGAGAACATGCACACGATAATCGGACTGCTGAAAAGAGACTGCGGAATCACATTTCTCTATAAAATAGCCGTAAAGGATGAGATTAAAAATGGAGAACTCTCGGAAATTCCGCTTGATGATTTCAAAATGCAACATGATTTCGATTTTATCTGGGAAAAGCACAGCGTATATACCGACAAATATCTTGCGATATGCGACGAATTTACAGAGCATAAAAGAAACACCTAACCGCCAAAGTTAGGTGTTTCAGACTGTCGACAAACCCACGCACCGCAAAAATGCCGATATAGTTTACGGAAGCAATAAAAACAAATGTAAATAAAAACTATTCGCAGAACCTGAAAAAAGCTCTGCGAATGCATTTTTGCTTACTGCGTCAATCGCCCCTCACCGTACCTTTGTACGCTTATCGGGGCGATTTTCTTGTCTGCGTGCGTTTCTCGGAGTCTTCAGCGTACCGAAGTTAAGTGTTGCTTATTTATGTCCACCGAATGGTTACCACGGCCGTTTTTTATCAAGCCAGCCTTTCTCTTTCCAGTAGGCATAATCTGCGCTCTGCGGTCTTTTCTTTACTATCATTGACATCACTGAGAAAAATGCTTTTGTTTTTGGGGACGGTTTCACTTTGCCGTCCTTTAATTTTATCTTTTCGGCAAGCGAAGCCATATCTTCACTTATCTTATCTTTTGTCTTTTGCGGAACATCTGCCCATTTCATCGCACGAACCGCAATCGGGTACTTGTAGATTTTTCCGACTCCCCAGTAAAAACCGCTGTCTGCCATATCCTGACAAGTATTTTTCTGTCCTCCGCCCGCAGCCGTTGCAATGCAAACCATTTGCTTTTTAAACATGCTTTCCTCAGGGCGGTGCAAAAGCCAACGCCAACCGTAGTGCTCCAAAAGAGCCTTCATTGCCGATGTCACATGATAGACATAGACGGGACTTTCTAAGATGAGCACATCAGCCTCATCTACCGCCTTGGTAATCGGCTCAAGCTTTTCGTAATGCGGACAGCATTTTTCGTCCTTTAAAATACACTGCGTGCACCCTACACACATTTCTCCGAAATCCTTTGGCAGAAAAAACTCTGTAATTTCTCCGCCCAAATTATCGGCTAACATTCTTGCCGTATGGTAGGTTGAGCCCTTATGACTTTGACCGTGTATCAAAGTTATTTTCAATTTGATATTCGCCTCTTTAGTTTTAATTTATTTTTCCTCTTCAAAAATATCAATTATCTTATCGAGAAAATCTGCTTTTTTCAATAGCATTTTCGCCGTTTCTTCGTCTGGCGCCGACTGGTCGGGAACCATAATTACTTTACAGCCCGCTTCAAAAGCACTCTTTACACCGTTGGGTGAGTCCTCGACAGCCACACATTCATGGGCGTCAAGTCCGAGCTCTTTACAGGCATAGACATAAACATCAGGGGCAGGCTTGCCAAACTCAACCATCGTGCACGAAATCAGCTTATCGAAATATTCATATATTCCGACTTGTTTTAGGTAACGGGTAGTTCTCTCCAAATCGGATGCAGTCGAAACGGCAGTAATTATATCTTTGGATTTCAAATATTCGAGAAGCTCCACAGCACCTTTTTTTAGCGCTATCCCCTGTTCTGCAATCATCTGCTCCATAAGCCTCGAGCGTTCTGCCCGTATAGATTTATAATCGGCATTTGGGTCGCCGACAAGCTTTTTTATGTGATCTGGCGCAAATGGTCTTCCGAGCGAACGAAGTGTGAGAACCTGTTCATCGCTCACTTTGTAACCGAAGCTTTCAAGTGCCTTTTTCCAGCAAGCGCGATAGTATTTTTCGGTATCAATCAGCGTTCCGTCCAAATCGAAAAGGACGGCTTTAATATTCTCCATAGTTCTCTCCTAAACTATATTATCTTAATAAATATAGTCAAAATATCAATTTCAGTCAAGGGCAAGAGAAAAGCTCTGCGGTCAAACCACAGAGCTCTTTCAAAAATATATTCTTTTCTAACTATCAAACAGCAAGGAAGAACTTTACGAGGAAGAGTAAGGAAATGATGTATGTAACAACAGAAACATCCTTAGCCTTGCCTGTGAAGAGCTTAATTACTGTGTAGGAAATTAGTCCGAGACCGATGCCGTGTCCGATAGAACCGGAGATTGGCATTGCGATGAGCATAATAGCAACAGGAACTGTTACGGAAATATCGTCCCACTTGATATTCTTGAGGTTGGAAACCATGAGGATACCAACATAGATGAGTGCGGAAGATGTAGCAGCTGCAGGAATGATAGCTGCGATAGGAGCGATGAAGATGCAGAGGAAGAACATAATTCCGCATGTGAGGGAAGTAAGTCCTGTGCGTCCGCCTGCCTCAACACCGGAAGCTGACTCAACGAATGTTGTGATTGTGGAAGTACCTGTTACAGCACCTGCAACAGTACCGATAGCATCAGCGAGGAGAGCCTCCTTCATCTGAGGCATGTTACCGTCCTTATCAACCATACCTGCTCTTGAAGCTGTACCGACGAGTGTTCCGATTGTATCGAACATGTCGATGATGCAGAATGTGATGATGAGTGTGATAGCTGTGAACCAGCCAATCTGGAAGAACTCATGGAAGTCGAACTTGAAGAGAGTTGTCTCTGCCATGTCGCCGAACTGCGGAATAAATGTTGCTGTTGCAAGAGAAGCAAACGGATTGTTGCCGAGAACAAAGTAGTCGCCTGCCCAGTAAATGATAGCAGCAATAAGCATTCCGAGGATAACACAGCCCTTTACGCCCTTCTTATTAAGAATAACAATAGCGAAAAGACCGACAAACATTGTGATTACGGAAAGAACCATTACAGGGTAAGCACTGCCCATAGTGTCCTTTGCAACGCCTGCTGTAAGAGATCCGAAGAAGTCTCTCATTACATAGAACTGTGTTCCCTCGTCGTTAGCGATGTAAACATTGGAGCCTACGCCGATGTTGAGGAGCATAAGTCCGATTGCCGGACCAATTCCAAGACGAACACCAAGCGGAATGGCATCAACAATTTTCTCACGGATATTGCAGATGGAGAGAACTGTGAAGAGGATACCTTCAGCAAGAATGATAACAAGTGCAGCCTGGAATGACTCGAGGTAGGTGCAGCCTGTCATGGCAACAATGTTACCTACAACGATAGCAAAGAAGCTGTTAAGTCCCATACCGGGGCCTAAGCAGAAAGGCTTGTTTGCAATAAAAGCCATGCAGAACATACCGATTGCAGAAGCGATACATGTAGCAAGGAAAACACCGTTCCAGAGCTTTCCGCCTGTGCCGTCGTTTCCGTAGCCTGTAAGAATGTTAGGATTCAGGGCAATGATATAAGCCATTGTCATGAAAGTTGTAAGACCTGCGACGATTTCTGTCTTGACGCTGGTCTTGTTCTCTTTGAGCTTAAATAGTTTTTCCATTTAATTTTTACTCCCTATTTATTTCCTGAAAAAAAGGATAACGATATAATATCATTTTTAACAAACTGTTACAATATATAAATTGACAGAAAAATTCAAAATATTTTCACAATTTATTTACTTATTCTAAAAATTACGAGATAGCAATTTCTAATATTACCGTAAAACACGCATTTCTACACAATAAACAATTTATAAATTACCCGTAAAAAACAAACAGAACCCGCCTTTGAAAGGTGGGCTCTGTCCGCACTATGAGTATATTTTATGTTTCAGTATATTGCTTTATACTTGTACGCTTTTATTTTATATAAATCAGCTTTCAAACGGGTTTGTTACTTCGTAGCTTGAGAAGCTGTTAGCAGTATATGCGCCCGAGAAATCTGCGCTTGTGGAGTAATCGGAAACTGTAACTGTCAGGTCGCTGTCGCCCTGAACATAAACCGTGCCGTCTGTGCTCTTGATTGTGACTGTCTTGCCGTTAGAATCGACAACCTCTCCCTCGTTGTAAAGAGCTGTGAGAGTGCTGTCAGCTGTTACAACCCACTTGGAAGTGGAGTCGATGTAAAGCTTAGCTTCGCCGCTGCCGCCGTTTCCTGCCCATGTCTCGTCGTCCTTTACTGCACCAGTGAGACTTGAGCCGTTTTCGAGATAGAAATCAAGATTGGAAATGGAGTCATAAATAATATCACCCACGCACTCCTGCTTGTCTGCCGTGAAGCTGCAGTCTGCGCCGTTTGAGCCGCTTGTACCCCAGCCTCTTGCATTGGAGTTACCTGTTACCTGAAGGAAGAACGGATTATCGTCCGAATATGTTATATCAACATCACTCAAATAGAATGTGGATTCTGTGTTTGTTGTGTAGAACATTCCTCCCGCATTCGCTGTGAGAGTACCGCCGCTCATCTGGAATGTGCCGTTACCGACTTCGGAGTCGCCCGACATCGACTGATATACTATAACATTCCAAACAACATCATTCTGCTCGTTTTCAGGCATATTACCGCTAAGGTCGCAGTCGTAAAGTCTTATGCTGTTCAATCCCTCAATGCAAATTGCTTCACTGCCGTTTGCGGTGAGAGTTGCATTGTTAATCGTGAGATCAGCCGTTGAGTAAACCGCTGGTGAGCCTGTTCCGTTTGATGTGTAAGTGCCGCCGTCAACAACCATAGTTCCGCCGCCACGGTCTGAGCGGATAGCCGCACTTGATTCGCCGTTTGTTTCTGCTGTCGAATTCCAAGCATAAAGCGTTCCGCCGCCCGCAACATGAAGTCCGCCTGAGGTATCCTGAGTCGTGCTGATGGTAGCATTATTTACATACATAATGCCCTCTGCATAGGAGAAGATTCCCGCTCCTCCCTTTGCGTCTGTTGTTACAGTTGCACCGTCAACATAACCTGTGCCGTCTGTCGCAAGAATTGCGGCACCGACGCCGTAGAATGAGGAATTGTCTCCGCCTTTGGAATCCGAGGAGTCTCTTGTCACGGTTACATCTTTGAGAGTAACAGATGAACCGTTATCAATAAGAACAGCGTTCTCGTCGGTTCCCGTAGACTCGATTGTCTCGCTCTCAACAGTCGTATCTGAGCTATACTCGTTTACAGCCGTGTAGGATTCAACTCCGCCTGACTGACCACCAGGCTGTCCGCCTATGCCAGAAGTTTCATCAGAAACTACAGCCGCAGTAATTATTCCGCTTTCATCGGTGGTGACGCTTAAGGAATTGCCTTCCTCTATATCGGATACCTTTACGGAATTTCCGTCAGAGTCTTTTAAAACCGATTCATCGGTAATTGTGACCTCAAGGGTGTATGAAGAAATCTCCATCTCCTTCATACCGCCTTCGGCATTGTCTCCCTTTTCATCAGTATTGCCATCGGAAGAGGAACTGCTGTCCTCGCCTTCGGCTTTATTCTCATTTGAACTGCTGTCGCCGTTCTCACCACTCGGAATTTCGGGTGGCTGTTCTGTGTTATTTGTATTATTATCGGTCGAAGTATTATCACCGCTTGAAGACGAATCTCCGTCAGGCTTTGCGGGCGGTTCTTCACCGTTTCCACCAGTACCTTTTGTTTCTGTTCCGCTGTCGGAGTTTGGCATATCGGGTGGAGTTGAACCACCGCTCGGCTGTCCTCCGACTTGACCGCCCTGTCCCCCTGCGGAAACAGTAAGTGTTACGGTATTATCATTAACAGCGGTAACCTCACCGGATACTGTTGTATTCACTAATTTAATGGTGTTGCCGCTGGAATCTGTTTTTGTTGCACTCGAGCTTTCATCGGACATATCCTCCGAAGCTGTCACGCTTGTTTCGCTTGAAGCACTGCTTGTGTCGCTCGTGCTCGAACTGCACCCCGAAAAAGCCATAAGTAATACTGCCGTTAAAGCTATGCACCAAAATCTCTTATGTTTGTTCATTTTTGTTCCCCTTGTCTTTTGATTTGTCTATATCTTAATCCCGTTATTTGAAAAGAATGTGATTATCGGTTGAATTATTGGGGAAATAAGATTGAAGTTAACTCTTCACATTGAAAATTGTTAAAGCTAAAAATTATTATTGTGCTATAAATATATATTTTTTGTTAAATTTCATCTGTTTGTTGTGATTTATTGACAACAAGTAGCCTTTAGTAATATACTAAATACAGTCGATATTCTTAATCAAAAGTGCTCAAAGGAGGAGATTTTTCATGTTAAAGGAAGCAGCTAAGCACGAAAAGCTCAGTGAAGACGAGCTTAAAATCTACTTAAAAAAGCAAAAAGAAAACCTTAATGCAAATCAAATGAAGATAAAGGAAGCAAATCTTCCTGTTATGGTTATAATCGAGGGCTGGGGCTCTTCCGGAAAAGGAAGTCTCATCGCAAAAGTTATTGATGAAATTGACCCAAGATTTTTCGATGTTGCCACCATGGACTCCGAACCGACTGAGGAAGAGAAAAGAAAACCCTTCCTCTGGAGATATTTCAAAGAAATTCCCAAGGCAGGCAAGTTTAAATTCTTCGATACCTGTTGGATGGAAGAGGTCACGGACGGAGTGCTTGACGGTTCTCTCTCAAAAGATGACTATAAAAAGAGAATAGTGAGCATCAACAC
>CAVBOS010000034.1:0-13333 GCA_963597005.1 Lachnospiraceae bacterium | reverse complement strand
TGGGCTCTGCCCACACCCGTTCGCTTTTTGAAAAAAGCGAAACCAAAAACTTTTATTACTTTACTTCATTACCTTAATTTCCGTTAATTGTAATTTTCGCTATCTTCTGTGTAGTCATAGAAAACATCTTGATTGTCATTTGATTCACCGGGCATTTTTCTTCCAAAATCAAGTATCTCCTGACCGGGATCAAGCACAAGATTGCGATAGAAAAGGTTATCTTTAAACGCACGCACCTCATCGCCGATTTGCTTGATTATTCCTGCCGAGCGCAGTGAAGAATAGTCCGTATCCGTGATTATCAGACTATCGAACAGCGTGACATATATCGACTCAAATGCAAGCTGAATTTCTCTTGCGGCAACAATTTCTTCACGGGAGGGAATTGTTGTTCCGTGGGGGTGGTTGTGTGCGAAAATGACGGTGTCTCCGTCATACTTTAGGCAAAGAGAAATCGCACGGCGGATATAGGACGGGACAGAAACAAACGATGACTGAGATATGATATCGTTGTAAACGCAGTGACCCTTGCGGTCGAGTATCATCATTCCGATATATTCGTGCTGTCTGCCGAAGAAATTATCTTTCATCATCGCATAAGCCGATTCTGTATTATAAACGCTCATGCCCTCATTATATATGCTGTTCATATATACTCTCGAGTAAACCGCAACGCACTTTATGCGTCTTGCGGTTTCTTCTGTTATTCCGCCGATTTTCATAAGCTCGTTCACCTCGGCGTTCACAACGGCATTGAACGAGTGAAGCTTGGTCATAAGTCTCGCCGCCGCACCGACATTTTCTTTTTCGCTTACGGCGATAATCGAGGAGAGAATTTCCGTCTGACTGTAGCCCATGCCGTCACTTTGCTGAATATGCTTTATTATGCTTTCGCTCATGTTGTTTTCGGGTAAATTTTCGTTTCTTTTCATTGTATCAGTCCGTTTCGTATTCCGACAGACAACAGTTTGTTGCCGACCATTTCAGAAATTCAGAGTTTGGGAGGTTGTTGAAATAAGTGTGAATTATACGGCAAATTCCGCCGTGACAAACGAGCATCACGGTTTTGCCTTTGTAATTAGCTTTGATTTCATCAATCAAGGGGTATACCCTTGCGGCAGCCATAAGCTGAGATTCGCCGTTTGGATATTTTACGGCAAAGTTTCCTTTGTTCTCGAGGAATCCTTCGGTAAGTCTTGGCATTCCCTCATAGATTCCGTAGTCCATTTCGATGAGTCTTTCGTCTGTGAGAAATTCGATATCTTTTTTCGGCAGCTCCTCGAGGACAACCCTTGCGGTCTGCTGTGCCCTTTTCATGGGGGACACAATGATAATGTCGGGTATTTTGTTTTCCTCTCTCATTCGGTTGCCAAGCTCATGAGCCTGACTTATTCCCTTTTCGGTGAGATTAAGGTCTGTTCTTCCGCATATTTTATCGAGTGAATTCCACTCGGTCTCTCCGTGTCTTGCAACATAAAGCTTCAAAGCAATTTCCTCTTTCGCTTAATTTATGGATTAATTATAGCTTTTATATTTGCTGTTGTAAATAATTTTCAGAAGAATTTAAAACACTTGTTCGATTTTTCTTTACTTTTAGATTCATGTGTAGTAGAATATAGTAACAAAACATTTGTTTTCATTTTATGCAGCACAGTTTTCTGAAAGGAGAGCTAATGGACAAATTTCAGCTTGTTTCAAAATATAAGCCGACGGGAGATCAGCCTGAGGCTATCGATTCTCTTGTGAAATCTATAGTGGCGGGCAATCGAGAGCAGACGCTTTTGGGCGTGACAGGCTCGGGTAAAACTTTCACGATGGCAAATGTCATCGAAAGACTGAACCGTCCCACGCTTGTTTTGGCACATAACAAAACCCTTGCGGCTCAGCTTTGCTCGGAGTTCAGAGAGTTTTTTCCGAACAATGCGGTTGAATATTTTGTTTCTTACTATGATTACTATCAGCCTGAGGCATACATTGCCCAGACGGACACATATATCGAGAAGGACTCCTCAATCAATGAGGAAATCGACAAGCTTCGCCACAGTGCGACCTCGGCACTTTCCGAGAGACGTGATGTTATCATCGTAGCCTCCGTTTCGTGCATATATTCACTCGGCGACCCGATTGATTACCGAACCATGGTAATTTCGCTTCGCCCGGGTATGGAAAAGAGCCGTGAGGAGCTTTTAGCCAAGCTTGTGGAAATTCAGTACGAGAGAAACGATGTCAATTTCACAAGAAACAAGTTCCGTGTGCGTGGAGATGTTGTTGAGATATTTCCTGCGGAATCGAGTGAAAAGGCAATCAGAGTTGAGTTTTTCGGTGATGAAATCGACCGCATAAGCGAGATTGTGCCGCTTACGGGCGAGGTGATTAGCGAACTCAAGCATGTTGCGATTTATCCAGCGTCGCACTACATCGTTCCCCGTGAAAAGACGGAGCGTGCGCTTGTCGAGATAGAAAAGGAAATGGAAGAGCGAGTCGCTTTTTTTGAGTCTCAGGGAAAGCTTATCGAGGCTCAGAGAATAGAGCAGAGAACACGTTACGACATTGAAATGCTCAGGGAAATCGGCTTTTGCAAGGGAATAGAGAACTATTCGAGAGTTATGTCGGGAAGAGAGCCGGGCTCGGCGCCATTCACGCTTATCAACTATTTCCCCGAAGATTTTCTCTTGTTTGTTGACGAGAGCCATGTCACACTGCCGCAGGTAAGGGCAATGTATGCGGGCGACAGGGCAAGAAAGGAAGCACTTATAGAATATGGCTTCCGCTTGCCGTCAGCTTACGACAACAGGCCGCTTAATTTTGATGAATTTTATGAGAGAGTAAATCAGGCGGTTTTTGTTTCTGCGACGCCGGGTGATTTTGAACTCGAAAAATCCACTGTTATAGCCGAACAGGTGATTCGTCCCACGGGACTTCTCGATCCGCTCATCACGGTTAAGCCGACTGACGGTCAGATAGACGATTTAATTTCCGAGATAAATATCCGAACCGAGAAAAAGGAGCGTGTGCTTGTCACCACGCTCACTAAGAAAATGGCAGAGGATCTCACGGCTTATTTCGAGAATTACGGCATTCGTGTGCGGTATATGCACTATGACGTGGATACGGTCGAGCGAATGGAGATTATAAGAGATTTGAGATTGGGCGAATTTGATGTGCTTGTCGGAATTAATTTGCTTCGAGAAGGTCTTGATATTCCCGAGGTGTCTCTTGTTGCGATTCTCGATGCTGACAAGGAGGGCTTTTTGCGTTCCTCGCGCTCACTCATTCAGACGATAGGCAGAGCCGCAAGAAATGCAGACGGTCAGGTAATTATGTATGCCGACACGGTTACTCCGTCCATGGAGTATGCAATCACGGAGACGAACCGCCGCCGAGAAATTCAGCAAAAATACAATGAAGAACACGGCATAGTTCCAAAGACCATAAAGAAAGATGTTGCCGAGATACTGGAAATTTCTACGCACAAGGACGACAAAAAGAGCAGAAGCCTAAAGCGCTTAAGTCCGCTTGAAAGACAGCAGGAAATCGAAAAACTGACAAAGGAAATGAAAGCGGCGGCAAAGCTGCTTGAGTTTGAGCATGCGGCTTATCTGCGTGATAAAATCAAGGAGCTTCAGGGCGTTGGTACAGTAAAACCGAAAATTAGGGAGAGGAAGAGAAGAAGTACATGAGCATGGATAGCATAGATACAAGAAGTATTTTTATTAAGGGTGCAAGAGTGCATAACCTTAAGAATGTGGATGTCAAAATCCCAAGGGACAGTCTTGTGGTTTTGACGGGACTTTCAGGCTCGGGAAAATCCTCGCTTGCGTTCGATACGATTTATGCCGAGGGTCAAAGAAGATATGTGGAGTCACTCTCCTCATATGCGAGAATGTTCCTCGGACAGATGGAAAAACCTGATGTTGACAGAATAGACGGACTTTCGCCCGCAATTGCAATAGACCAGAAAACAACCTCGAAAAACCCGAGGTCAACTGTCGGAACGGTCACGGAGATATATGATTATCTGCGACTTCTATGGGCAAGAATAGGAATTCCGCATTGCCCTGTCTGCGGCAAGGAAATAAGCTCCCAGTCAATCGACCAGATAGTCGGCTCAGTTTTGGAGTTGCCCGAGAGGACTAAAATTCAGATTTTGGCACCAATAGTCAAGGGTCGAAAGGGCGAGCACAAAACGGAGCTTGAAAATGCTAAGAAAAACGGCTTTGTCCGTGTGCGTGTCGACGGAGAAATTTACGATCTGAACGATGTGCCTAAGCTTGAGAAGAACAAGAAGCACGATATCGAGGTAGTCGTGGACAGACTTGTAGTCCGTGACGATATAAGAACAAGACTCACGGATTCTATCGAAACAGCGGCTAAGCTGACGGGCGGAATTACCGTGGTCAATATAATGGACGGTGAGAACAGCAGAGATGTGCTTTATTCTCAGAATTTTGCATGCCCCGAGCACGGTGTCAGCGTTGATGAGCTCACGCCGAGAATGTTCTCATTCAATAATCCTGCGGGAGCGTGTCCGAAATGCACGGGACTGGGAGTTTTTCTCGAGATTGATCCGGCAAGAATTATCCCTGACAAATCAAAATCTATTTCTCAGGGCGGACTCAAAGGTTCGGGCTGGGCAATGGAGGGCAACACGATTGCCGCCATGTACATGAAGGGATTATCCAAGCACTACGGCTTCTCGCTCGATACACCGCTTGGGGATCTTCCCGATGAAATTATTGATATTCTTCTCTACGGAACAAAGGGTGAGAAGATAGAGCTGGAGCGTGAGGGAGTTTACGACAAGGGAAAATTCAGCAAAACCTTCGAGGGAATTGTAAATAATCTCAACCGCCGTTTCCGTGAGACGTCTTCCGCAAGGATAATAGAGGAAATAGAATCCTTTATGAGTGAAATTCCGTGCGACAAGTGCGGCGGAAAAAGACTTTCTCCCGAGAGCCTTGCGGTCACGGTTGGCGGCAAAAATATTTCGGGCTTCTGCGATTTTTCAGTGAGCGATGCAATCGACTTTGTGGAAAATCTAAAGCTCAGCGAGAAAGAGGTCAAGATAAGCGAAGCGATACTCAAGGAAGTAAAATCCCGTTTGGGCTTCCTCAAGAATGTCGGACTTGATTATCTCACACTTTCAAGAAGTGCGGGCACGCTTTCGGGCGGTGAGAGCCAGAGAATCAGACTTGCTACCAACATCGGCTCATCGCTGACGGGTGTTCTTTATGTTCTTGACGAGCCGAGCATAGGACTTCACCAGAGGGACAACACCAAGCTTCTCGGTACGCTCAAAAGACTTCGTGATTTGGGAAACACGGTCATCGTGGTTGAGCATGACGAGGAGACTATGCTTGCCGCCGACCATATCGTCGATGTAGGCCCCGGTGCGGGTATTCACGGCGGTGAAATTGTCTACAGCGGAGACGTTGACGGCATATTGAAGTGCGAAAACTCGATAACGGGTCAGTACTTAAGCGGAAAGAAAAAGGTTGAAGTTCCCGAATCGAGACGAAAGGGCAATGGAAAGAAGCTTCAGATTATCGGTGCAAAACAGAACAATCTAAAGAACATCAATGTAGATATTCCGCTGGGAGAATTCGTATGTGTTACGGGCGTTTCGGGCTCGGGCAAATCCTCGCTTATAAATGAAATTCTTTACAAGAAGCTGTCTGTCGAGCTCAACCGTGCAAAGCATGTGGCGGGAGCGCACCGAGAGATAAGAGGAATGGAAAATCTCGATAAGGTCATCAAGATTGACCAGTCGCCGATAGGCAGAACTCCGAGATCCAACCCTGCTACTTACACGGGAGTTTTCAACGATATAAGGGAGCTTTTCGCAAGCACGACTGACGCCAAGGTGAGAGGCTTCACCTCGAGCAGATTTTCTTTCAACGTAAAGGGCGGCAGATGCGAGAGCTGTC
Organism: Lachnospiraceae bacterium; assembly: GCA_963597005.1. Lineage (GTDB taxonomy): Bacteria > Bacillota > Clostridia > Oscillospirales > Acutalibacteraceae > SIG603. The sequence continues at coordinate 7,406 of CAVBOS010000034.1, read as the reverse complement.
AGGGCGACGGAATAATCAAAATCGAGATGCACTTTTTGCCTGATGTTTATGTTTCGTGTGATGTTTGCAAAGGAAAACGCTACAACCATGAGACGCTTGAGGTAAAATATAAGGGTAAGTCGATTTATGACGTGCTCGAAATGACCGTTGAAGAGGCACTTGATTTCTTCCGAGACATTCCGAAAATCGAGAGAAAGCTCAGAACCCTCTGGGAGGTTGGACTTAACTATATTAAGCTTGGTCAGCAGGCAACCACACTTTCGGGCGGTGAGGCACAGAGAGTCAAGCTTGCGACGGAGCTTGCCAAGCGTTCCACGGGCAAAACCGTATATATTCTCGATGAGCCGACGACGGGTCTGCACATTGCAGATGTCCACAGGCTTATAGATGTGCTTCAAAGACTGGTTGACGCGGGAAACAGCGTTGTTGTAATCGAGCATAATCTTGATTTAATCAAAACTGCCGATTATATCATTGACCTTGGCCCTGAGGGAGGCTCCGGCGGCGGTACGGTTGTGGCAAAGGGAACACCCGAACAGGTAGCAAAAACACCGGGTTCATATACGGGCGAATATTTGAAGCCACTTTTGAATTTAGAATAAAATAAAAAGGAGATTCATGCGAATCTCCTTTTTGCATTATTGTTTTGATAATTAACCCTTTGGGCCTTCTGTCGTGCTTGATTCGCTTTCAATGGTGATTATATCATCGGAATCGTAGTCGCTTGGGTCTACGGGTGTTGTTGTGCCGTCTGTGTTGTACATAACATATTCGCCCGTATCTTCAATATAATATACCTTATCGGTATCGTAATCACTTATGCCGACGCTTGCCGAGTTGGCTGTGAATATGATCTGACAGTTAAAGCCTTCGCTGTAGTAGTCAAGAGTGATTGACATATCGTCAAGAGTGTACTGGGCTAAGAAAGGCTGTGGATCTCCGCTTTCGGGGAGCTTTGAAGATGTTTGCCAGCTGTAGGAACTAAGTTTCTCACAATAGGCGAGAGCGTCCTCATAGCTTAAGCATCTTTCTGTTATATAGAGAATGTTTGCCGACGATTCGGAAACATCTGCGCTTACCATTCTTGCGTTCTCGGGCAGAGGGTAGTCCGCAAAGGTCTCGACAGAAATATCAACTGTCTCTTCTCCGCAGAGGATAATCATCGGAGTGGTTTTGTCCTTGATTATCTGAATTTCAACATCACCGAGAGTATATATCGCAAAAATATCCGAGCTTGCCTGAAGTGTGGCGCCCGCTTCGGTGAGCTTTTCCATGTAGGAGTTAAGATTGAAGTAATCATCGGCACTGAGGGTCAATGTGATATTGGTGCCTTCATCGGTTACATCATATTTGCTTGATTCGAACACGGGAACATCGGGGAAAATTTCGCTTGCAGGCCAAGTGTCCGTGGAGGAAGTCTCATCGTCGGCGTTTGTATAAACCGCAAAATCCGCATCGGCTGAGCCTGTTTCGCTGCTTTTACCGTTCAAGACGACAAAGATAATCACAGCAACGATAATCACACCGAAAATGCTTGCCACGATAATCGCATTCTTTTTATTTTTACCTGTATTACCTGTTTCTTGCATAGTTATCTCCTTAATTAAGTTTGTGTATATAATAAGATCAAAATATGAAATAGTTGTGAAAGTAAAGGAAATTAAGTGCAAAAAGAATAATTTGGCAGATTTTGCCGTTGTAATATTGACAGATTAGATATATACTTTAATCTGGATAAATTTTGATAGGAGTTAGTTATGTCTGAGAAAACATGGGTACAGACGGGCAATTTCGCAGCCCTGACAGGTGAGCAAACCAAGCTTTTGGGCGCGCTTATCGGACTGGCGAGGGTCTGTTCCACAAACGATGAGACCGAGAACACGAGAAGAGTAATCGCAGAGGGATTGTTGTCGCTTCACCGTGACTCGGGTATGCAGGAGCAGGCAAGTGCTCTTGCAGAAGAAGTGAGAAAAGATAAATATTCCATAGTTCCGAATTGTGCGCTTTGCGCAAGCCCCTGCGGCAGAACATCGGATTTTGATATTAAAGAATTAAGGCTTTATCCCGAGAAGATAGTTTATCTCAAGGAGATTTTGGCGGACAGATTGATAGAGTTGTCCCCCACAGCCGGAAAATTGCTTGTTCCCGGTATCGATTCCGGGGATTTCTTCAGAGAAATCGAGTACGGACTTTTCGTAATCGGCGAGGACTTCACCGAGGGCGGTGTTTACGAGGCAATCGAGAGGGTCGAAAAGGCAAGAGAAAATGCCGAGAAAGAGCTTAATGAGTTCTATTCTAAATTTTGAAATTCAGTTTGCTTTTTAATTCAAAATACACTATAATTTAAAATGCACTGAAATTATCAAAATCATAAAAATTATGGATAGTGACCTTCGGAGGATAAAAAATGAATATTCAGCTTTCTGACAGAATAGTTCAGCTTGAAAAGGGCTTTTCAAAGGGACAGCGCCTTATAGCAAGATATATAATGGAGCATTATGACACCGCGGCATTTATGACGGCGTCTAAGCTCGGAAAGGTTGTCGGAGTCAGCGAATCAACCGTAGTTAGATTTGCGGTGGAAATCGGTTATTCGGGATATCCCGAGCTTCAGCAGGCAATGCAGGAGATGATTCGCAACCGCCTGACAAGCGTTCAGCGTCTTGAGCACACTGCTGCGGGCTACAAGATAGAGGATCTTCTTGACGCTACGCTCGACCAGGATATTGATATAATCAAGAGAACAAAAGAGGTTCTTTCACACGAGCAGTTCTATGCTGCCGCAGACGCAGTAACCAAGGCAAGAAAGATTTATATTCTCGGTGCGGGTAGTTCTTTGGCACTCGCAACATTCTTGCACCACTATATGGATTTAATCACCGGTGAGGCTGTTCTTATCAATGCCACAAGTGAGGCTCAGATTCTTCAGCAGATGGTAAATCTCACGGATGAAGATGCAGTTATCGGAATAAGCTTCCCAAGATATTCAAAGAAAGCCGTTACGGCTATTAAATATGCGGCTGACAGAGGCGCCGCAACAATCGCAATCACAGACAGTCCGCTTGCACCTATTGCGGCTGCCGCAAAGTATACTCTTCAGGCAAGAAGCGATATGGTTTCTTTTGTCGATTCTCTCGTTGCGCCGCTCAGCGTTATCAACGCACTTATCGTTGTGTCAGCAATAAGCCGTAAGGATGAGGTTGCAAAGACATTGCAGTCACTCGAAAAAATCTGGGATCAGTACGGAACCTACGAAAAGGTGGAGAGCAAGTGACAAAAAACATAGACTTAATCGTAATCGGCGGAGGTGCTGCAGGCCTTATGGCGGCGGGCACTGCCGCAGAGAACGGAAAGAGCGTTCTTGTTTTCGACAAAAACGACAAGCTTGGAAGAAAGCTCAGAATAACGGGCAAGGGAAGATGCAACGTCACGAACAACTGCGATAACGATACCGTTATCAAGTCGTGCGTGGCTTCGGGCAGATTCCTTTACAGCGCACTTAGCGTCCTCTCGCCACAGGACACCATGGACTTTTTCGAGGGGCTGGGAGTGCCGCTGAAAACAGAGAGGGGAAACCGTGTTTTTCCGCAGAGTGATAACGCAAATGACGTTGCGAATGCTCTCGAGAAGTGGTGCAAAGATCTCGGAGTCCGCTTCAAAAAGGAGGCTGTTCTCGATGTTCTTTCGGAGAACGGCTTGGTAAAGGGAGTAAAAACACAGTCGGGGGAGTATCTTTCCTCTTCCGTTTTGATTGCAACGGGCGGAGCTTCTTACAAAGCAACAGGTTCGACGGGTGACGGCTACAAATTTGCCGAAAAGCTCGGCCACAGCATTAAGCCCATTACGCCTTCTCTTGTCGCACTTACAACTCAAGATGACGATTGCCCCAAAATGCAGGGGCTTTCTTTGAGAAATGCCGAGATTAAGGTATTTGATACGGAGAAGAAAAACAAGGTGATTTACGAGGATTTCGGAGAGATGCTCTTCACGCATTTCGGCGTGAGCGGCCCCGTTATCCTTTCTGCAAGCGCACATATGCGTGATATGAAGCCGGGAAGATTTGTCATTTCCGTCAATCTCAAGCCCGCACTTTCTGAGGAGCAGTTAGATAAAAGACTTCTTCGTGATTTGGAGAAAAACCAGAATAAGAATTTCGGCAATTCTCTCTCAGAACTTCTTCCGCAAAAGATGATTGATGTAATCATTGAAAGAAGCGGAATTCCCGCTGAAACCAAGTGCAACAGCATTACAAGGGAGCAGAGAAAGGCTCTACTCGATACTCTCAGGGATTTCAGACTCACCGTGAACGGATTCCGTTCGCTAAACGAGGCTATTGTCACGGGCGGCGGAGTGAACACCAAGGAAATCAACCCCAAAACCATGAAATCGAAGCTTGTTTCGGGGCTTTATTTTGCCGGTGAGGTCATGGATGTGGATGCCTACACGGGCGGATTCAATCTGCAGATTGCCTTTTGCACGGGCAGACTGGCAGGCTTGAACGCCTAAAAATAATCAGTATTGGAGAACAGATATGATCGCAACAGCAATCGATGGACCTGCCGGAGCAGGTAAAAGCAGCGTTGCAAAGGCTGTAGCTGCAAAAACAGGATTTATTTATGTCGATACAGGTGCGCTGTACAGAACGGTTGCACTTCATCTTCTCAACAACGGAATTTCAGCCGAGGACACAAAAAGCGTTGTAGAGTCTCTTCCGAGCATAGAGGTTGGACTTTCTCACGAGGAGGACGGCCAGCATGTTTACCTTTGCGGTGAGGATGTTTCGGCAAAGATAAGAACTCCCGAGGTCAGCATGATGGCTTCAAAATCATCGGCAATTCCCGAGGTGAGAAAATTTCTCTTTTCACTCCAGACGGACATGGCTGAGAAATATAATGTGATAATGGACGGCAGAGACATAGGCACGGTTGTGCTTCCGAATGCTCAGGTTAAGGTTTTTCTGACTGCCGCTCCCGAGGAGAGGGCAAACAGAAGATACAAGGAGTATATCGCAAAGGGTGAAAATGCGGTTTACGAGGAAATTCTTGCCGATGTTATCAAGAGAGACTATCAGGATACTCACCGTGAGACTTCTCCGCTAAAGGCGGCTGACGATGCTGTTATCGTAGATTCCACGGATATGAGCTTTGACGAGGTTGTTGAGAAAATCTCAGAGCTTATCGACTCAAAAATCTCATCCGAGGAGTAAGCTATGGATAAAATTATTGAAAGAAAATTACAGAGAAAAATCTATACAAAAAGCGGTAAGGTGAAGAAGGAGAAGATTCCTTTTCTTTACCGTCTCGCTTACGTCATACTTCCCAAGCTTTACGGAAAGCTGTGGGGACTTAAGTTCATGGGAGTCGAGAATCTTCCGGAATCCGGCCCGTTTATACTTGCGTCATCACATGTTACGGCTCATGACCCGCTGTTTCTTGGCTGTGCAAGGCTAAGGGGCATGCACTTTATGGCTAAGGCAGAGCTGTTTAAAAACAAGCTTGTCAGCTGGATAATCACCTATGCGGGAGCGTTTCCCGTTGAAAGAGGAACGGGCGGCGGCGACGCACTTCAGTATGCTTACGATCTTCTTGATAACGGCAGAATGGTAACGGTTTTCATCGAGGGCACGCGCTCAAAGGACGGAACTCTCGGAAAGCCGAAGACGGGAATTTCTCTTCTTGCCTACAAGACAAAGGTGCCCGTTGTTCCGTGTGCGATTATCGGTGCGGACGGCACTTTGCCGCATAAGGGAAGCAAAATGAGAGTTAATTTCGGTAAGCCCATTCCTTTTGAAGAGCTTGGTATCGAGGCAGAGGGAAGCATGTATTTCCGCAGAGGCGCAAAGAAGATTATGAGCGAAATAACCGCACTTCGCGAGGAAGCTATTGAGGATATGAAATGAGAAAAGAACCGATACTTGCAAAAACGGCAGGCTTTTGCTTTGGCGTTGACAGAGCGGTGAAAAGAGTTCATTCTCTCGTTGACGAGGGCGGAAGCGTCTGTACGCTCGGTCCTATTATCCACAATCCGCAGGTGGTTGAGGATCTTTCGTCAAAGGGAGTGAAGATAATTTCTTCGCCGAGTGAAGCACCGAAAGACAGCACCGTTGTCATAAGAAGTCACGGAGTTTCCGACGATGTGATTGACGAGCTCAAAAGCCTCGGCATAAACTATGTTGACGCAACGTGCCCGTTTGTCACGAATATCCACAAGTTAGTCCGAGAGGCGGGCGACAAGATCGTCATAGTTGCCGGAAACAGCGACCACCCAGAGGTTATGGGAATCACGGGCTGTGCAAAGGGCGCTTGTTTTGTGGTAAAAAATGCCGAAGAACTCGAAAAGCTGCTTGAAGATCACCCCGAATTTTCCGAAAAACAGGTTTTGCTCTGTGCCCAGACCACTTTTAATGTGAAAGAATGGGAGAAAACAGAGAAAATTCTTAAAAAAGTATATACAAACGCATTAATTTTTGATACAATATGTAATGCTACGGCTAAAAGACAAGCCGAAGCGGATTCTCTTTCCAAACAATCCGATATTATGATCGTTGTAGGCGGAAGAGACAGCTCCAACACAAGAAAACTCAAGGACGTATGCTCGCGCAATGCGAGAACTTATCTGATTGAAACGGCAGATGAGATTAAAGATATTGATGAGAATTTTGAGGGAGCGTCAATTGGTATTACAGCCGGAGCATCAACGCCGGCTAGCATTATAAAGGAGGTACTAGTTACCATGGCAGACATTACTGAAAAGGAACTTAGTTTCGCTGAACTCTTTGAACAGGAGGAAATGACTTATAATACAAATGGAATTGTACATGCTGTTGTCACCGGTGTATCCAAGACAGAAGTTTCTGTTGACGTCGGAAGAAAGCAGACCGGATATATTTCCGCAGAAGAATTCTCTTCTGATCCATCTGTAGATCTCCTCGAGGCATGCAAGGTCGGTGATGAGTTTGATGTACTCATCATGAAGACAAACGATGCTGACGGATATATCACATGTTCAAAGAAGAGACTCGACGCTAGAAAGGGTTGGGACGAGCTTCAGGAGGTTCTCGATAATAACGAGGTTCTCACAGGCAAGGTTGTTGACGTTGTTAAGGGCGGCGTAATCGTTGTCTACAACGGAGTAAGAGTTTTCATTCCTGCATCTCAGGCTACTGAGAACAGAGGTGACGATCTCGAGGCTCTCAAGGGTCAGGAAGTTAACTACAGAATCATCGAGGTTAACGCTGCAAGAAGAAGAGCTGTCGGTTCTATCCGTTCCGTTCTCCGTGACGCAAGAAAAGAGCAGGAGGAGAAGTTCTGGGAGACAGCTGAGGAAGGTCAGGTTTACACCGGCACAGTTAAGTCCCTCACAAACTTCGGCGCATTCGTTGATCTCGGCGGCGTAGACGGTATGAT
>CAVBOS010000033.1:0-13344 GCA_963597005.1 Lachnospiraceae bacterium | reverse complement strand
GCTCGTAAGCGATGATAACATTCTTGAGCTGCTCAGCTGTAACATTTGTGAGAGCCATCTTTGTCTGATACTTGAGGAGTGTCTCGGTGTAGCCGAGCTCTCTCTGCTCGAGTGTCTCACCAACGCAGATGATAGCCTTGAGACCGCCGTTAAGAGCTGCCAAAGAACGAAGGTTAACAGTCTGGTCTGTCTCTCCGAAATACTGTCTTCTCTCGGAGTGACCGATAACTACATACTCAACGCCTGCTTCCTTGAGCATATCAACGGAAACCTCGCCTGTGTATGCGCCGCTTGACTTGAAGTGAACGTTCTCAGCACCGATCTTGATGTTGGAGCCCTTAGCTGCTTCAACAGCTGCCGGGATGTCGATGTATGGTACGCAGAGAACAACATCACAGGAAGCGTCTGCAACGAGAGGCTTCATCTCGTTGATGAGAGCTGTTGTCTCTGACGGTGTTTTATTCATTTTCCAGTTACCTGCGATAACTGCTTTTCTTGTTGACTTATTCATGACGAAAAAATCCTTTCAATTATATTTAGAGTAAAATGGGGCAAACCGCAAACAGCCTGCCCCATATTTTAGATAAAATTACTTGTCGGCAATAACTGCAACACCCGGAAGTACCTTACCCTCGAGATACTCAAGAGAAGCACCGCCGCCTGTGGAGATGTGAGACATCTTGTCAGCGAAGCCAAGCTGCATAACAGCTGCTGCGGAGTCGCCGCCGCCGATGATTGTTGTAGCGTCTGTCTCAGCGAGAGCCTTAGCAACTGCGATTGTACCTGCAGCAAGTGTCGGGTTCTCGAAAACGCCCATAGGTCCGTTCCAAACAACTGTCTTAGCTGTCTTAACAGCCTCAGCGTATGTTTTCTGAGTCTCAGGTCCGATATCAAGACCCTCCATATCATCAGGGATAGCCATTGTAGGAACAACAGTTGTCTCGATAGGTCCGTCAATAGGATCAGGGAAGTCCTTGGAAGCGACTGTGTCAACAGGGAGGAGAAGAGTCTTGCCCATGTCGGCAGCCTTCTTAATCATCTCTGCGCAGTACTCAACCTTAGTGTCGTCAACGAGGCTCTTACCGACTGTGCCGCCCTGAGCCTTGATGAATGTATATGCCATTCCGCCGCCGATGATGAGTGTGTCGCACTTCTCGAGGAGGTTGTTGATAACATTGAGCTTATCTGCAACCTTAGCGCCGCCGAGGATAGCAACGAAAGGTCTTACAGGCTCTTCAACTGCGTTGCCGAGGAAGTTGATTTCCTTCTGCATGAGGTAGCCTACAGCTGTCTCCTTGATGTGATCTGTTACACCGGCTGTTGAGCAGTGTGCTCTGTGAGCGGAACCGAAAGCGTCCATAACAAATACCTCAGCGAGAGAAGCAAGCTCTGTTGAGAATGGCTCGAGGTTCTTTGTCTCTTCTTTTCTGAATCTTGTGTTCTGAAGAAGAACAACATCGCCGTCCTTCATGTTAGCAACGGCTGCCTTTGCGTTCTCACCAACAACTGTATCGTCATCAGCAAAAACAACAGGCTGACCGAGGAGCTCAGAAAGTCTTACTGCACAAGGAGCAAGAGAGAACTTAGCCTCAGGACCGTTCTTCGGCTTACCGAGGTGAGAGCAGAGGATAACCTTTCCGCCGTCAGCGATAAGCTTCTTGATTGTAGGAAGAGCTGCAACGATTCTGTTGTCGTTTGTGATAACGCCGTCCTTCATAGGTACGTTAAAGTCTACACGAACAAGAACCTTCTTGCCCTTAACATTGATGTCATCAACAGTAACTTTATTTAAAGCCATTGTTATGCACACTCCTTTTTTATTATTGATTATAGTCTGTGAACCATTATTAATCTGCCCCAAAAAGAATGACAGGTTTTTCACATACCCATTTTATTACAAAGGGAGTAAGAATGCAAGTGAAAATTGCGTTTTTGGATACATATTTTGAAGAAAAAGCGGACTTATGGATATTGTCTTCAATATAAAGATGTTTGTGCCGCAAAAAACTCTTGCAATTTTTTGAAGAAATGATACAATAATATGGTGCGTCGGCACAAGGATGTTTATGTCAAGGCACCTCAAAATTCAAGAGCGTGTCATTTTCAACAAAATATTATTAAATCATAACAAAATTTTGATAAAACTATTGACATTTTGAGAAATATGCACTAAGATGTAGACAGAAGTTAAGAGTGAGTTAATATCAATGATAAAAATTCACTTGAGCTTCACAAAATGTATCGTTGAAAGTGATTTATGCAGAGCAAAGCTTAATTTCATTTGGCTTTTGGCTCTTACCTTTGAAATGGGGTGTGTTTATGTTACCTGTTATTACTATTGCCAGACAGTTTGGAAGCCACGGACACAACGTCGGAATCAAGCTTGCCGAGAAGCTCGGAGTTAAGTACTTTGATAAGGAGCTTATAGCAATGGCTGCAAAGCAGAGTGGCTTAAGCGAGGAGATTTGCAATCAGGCTGATGAGAAAGCCGGAAATTCACTTCTCTATTCCATGGTTATGGGTAATTATCCTTTCGGTGCTCATTTCACGGGCATGAACGATATGCCGATTAACGACAAGCTCTTTATTTTGCAGACGGATATCATCAAAAAGGCAGCTGAAGAGGGACCGTGCGTAATCATCGGTCGTTGCGGAAGTTATATTCTTCGTGATAATCCGAATGTATTCAGAATATTCATTCATGCTCCTGCAGAGCAGAGAGCTAAGTGGGCTGTTGAGACGGGACAGACAACAGAGAAGAAGGCACTTGACTTCATCACAAAGAAGGACAAGCAGAGAGCTAACTACTACAACTTCTACTCTAACAAGAGATGGGACGATTTGAATAACTATAATCTCACCATTGACACGGGTGTCTTCTCGGTAGATGAAGCAGTCGACGTAATCATCGAGGCTATTAACCGCCTTGGATGATAGGAAATATTAATTAAGATTATACCTACTTCTTTCTTTCTTTTTAGGGCCGGGAACTTTGTTTTCGGTCCCCTTTCCTTTTTTGAGAGAAAATTAACTTTTATGGTGGAATTGTTCATAATTTCACCGTATTATTTTGTACTATGAAACTTAAATTAAAAAAACTAGGGATAATAAAAAAATCGAGGCTGATAATCATAGCTGTGCTGGTTGTCTTAGCGGCAGCGATTGTTGTCGCACAAATTCTGATTAACGGCAAGAGTACAGCTAAGTCGGAGACTGTAACCTATGCCATGGGAACTGCCGTTGAACAGACAGTTTACGGTAACGACTGTGAAACAGCGACAGAAAACGGTGCTCAGGCGGCAGAGAAGCTCGAAAGCCTTTTGAGCTGGAAACTGGAAGACAGCGACATTTACAAAATTAACGCTAATGCCGGAAAGGACTGGACAGAGATCAGTGCAACGACGGAAAATATTTTGAACCAAGCGCTTGAAGTAAGCAAGGAAAGCGGAGGAGCTTTTGATATTACCATACTTCCGCTTAGTAATTTGTGGGGATTTGACAATTCTCCGACCGAGCCGCCGAGCGATGAAATGATTTCCAAGGTGCTCGAAAAGGTAGATTATTCGGCACTTCGATACGATGCCGAAAATTCATCATACAGCTTCAAGTCTTCGGGTTACGCCTTAGACCTCAGTGCAGTAGGAAACGGTGCGGCTTGCGATGTAATTATCGCAGAGTACAAGGCGCTTGATGTTGACCGTGCTATGGTTTCTGTCGGCGGAAGTATAGGCGTTTACAGCACGGGCGATTACAGTTGGACAATAGGAATAGAAAATTCCGATTCGAGCAAAATAATCGGAAAAGTTAAAATCACATCGGGCTACTGCTCAACCTCGGGAACGGCAAAAAGCTTTGAATATGGCGGAAAGACTTATCATCATATACTCGATACAACAACGGGTTATCCCGTCGAAACCGACCTTGCAAGCGTTACGGTATTTTGTGACAACGGAACAATAAGTGACGCTCTTGCCACGGCTTGCTTCTGCTTAGGCTATGAAGACAGTCAAACGCTTCTTGAAAAATATAATGCAAACGCCGTGTTCGTCTATAATGACGACAGCGTAAAAACGACAAGCAATTTGAATTATGTTTCACTTGAAAACTAAATAACAAGAACAGAAAACTGCGATAGGTGAGCCTATCGCAGTTTTTGTTTGTGTATTTATTAATTAACTTGTAATTGGAGTAATATCTTGATTATTCGTCGGGGTCAAAATTCTTCATCTGTTCCTCTTCAATTTCTGGAATCATTGAGAGAATCGGCTTCACGTCTTTGCCTCGCATATGGCGGTCAACATAGTTTTTGGTAGTTCTCATAACCTGAGGAGCGAGAACCAAAACGCCGATGAGGTTTGGAATCATCATGAGTCCGTTGAATGTGTCAGAAAGATCCCATGCAAGCTGTGAGGAGCAAATCGAGGATATGATAACAAGAACGGTGAAGAATATCTTGTAGAACTTAACATTCTTTCTGCCGAAGAGATATTCAAACGCTGTAGAACCGTAGTGGCTCCAGCCGAGTACCGTTGAGAACGCAAAAAGTAAAATAGCGAATGCAATGAACCATGAGCCGACTTTTCCGAAGGTCTGAGAGAAGACGTAGTTCATGAGTGAATCAGAGCCGATTGCGGCTGCAGCTTCCGTCATTTCTCCAGTGTCGAGATTAATAGCACCCGATGTAAGAATTGTCAAAGCGGTGAGGGAGCAGACAACGATTGTGTCAGCGAAAACCTCGAAAATTCCCCACATGCCCTGACGGACAGGCTCTTTAACATTCGAGCTTGAATGAACCATAACGGATGAGCCTAGACCAGCTTCGTTTGAGAATACGCCTCGTTTAAAGCCCATTTTCATGGCAAGTGCGATGCCTGAGCCGACGATGCCGCCTGTTACGCTCTGCATAGCAAATGCGCCCTTGAAGATGGAAACGAAAGCGGCGGGAATGTTATAGAAGTGTGTTAAGATTATAATCATTGTGCCGAGGAAATAGCAGATAACCATAAACGGTACAAGCTTTTCCGTGACAGCGGCAACTCTTTTAAGACCACCGATGACAACAACACCAACCAAAATGAAAAGGAAAATTCCTGTTGCGTAAGGAGGAATCTTGAATGCGGTGTTTACATTTGAAACAATGGACTGAATCTGAGCCAAATTACCGATACCGAATGATGCGATAAGGCAGAAAATCGAGAAGAGTGTAGCCAGAATAAGTCCGATATACTTGCAGTGCTTTTTGGAGCCTAGACCGTCCTTGAGGTAGTACATTGCACCGCCTGCCCATTCGCCCTTGGTGTTCTTTCTTCTGTAAAGAATGCCGAGAACGTTTTCGGAGTAGTTGGTCATCATTCCGAAGAATGCGATAACCCACATCCAGAATATTGAGCCTGGTCCGCCGACTGCAATTGCGCCCGCAACACCTACGATGTTACCGGTTCCGACTGTTGCCGCCAAAGCTGTGCAAAGTGACTGGAACTGAGAGATTGATTTATCGCTTGTGTGCTTTGTGACGTGCTTGTCAGCAAAAATAGCACCGATTGTTTTTTTCATCCAGTGGCCGAAGTGGCTCACCTGGAAAAATTTCGTAAGGCATGTCATGAGCACACCGACAAAGCCTAAAAGAATGACCGCAGGCCAACCCCACACGACATTGTTGACCGCATTGTTGATGTTTGTAATTGCTTCTATCATCTTTCCTCCTGAATCGCAGTAAAGAAAAAGGCGGCAATGAAATCAATGATTTCAGCCACCTCTCAAGACAACAGAACATAACATCAAATGCATTATGTTTTTTGATTCTGTCCTTTTGCCTGAGAGATTTAGGTAAAAACCGTTGCACCTTCGGCACCCGATTACGGGATTCTCCAGAATTGCGTCCATACCCGGTTTTCTTGAAATTCAAGACCTGAGAGTGTTACTCCTTCGGTAAGCTAAAGCTTTCTCCCGAGTACTTCATACTGCAGATTAACTTTTTTAGTATTCTATAACAAAAGAAATGTATATTCAAGTATTTATGCAAATTTTGGCGTTTTGATTAAAAATAAGGACTTCAAATGCAAGTTTATTGTAACGAAAATTCAATTTGAAATTTGTGATAAATTTAGCAAGCAGCATACACGAAAATAAACAATTTTTATTTTAAAAGGAGACTCGAAAAATAAGAAATTACGGGTGAAAAATTCGTGTTAACAATGTGTGAAAAATGTGATTGTATACAGTATTTTTGCCGTGAAATCTATTGAAAGTCAGGCTGAATAATGTTATATTTTAATAGATGTGAAATAGATACGAAATATTGATTTATTTTACTGTTTTATATCGTGCTGTATATCATCAGAGGTGTTTTTCGAATTAAAATTGTATGTCAGCGAAAACACTTAAAGAAAGGAGAACGGTAATAATGGAACTGTCATTTCCGACAAAACCGTTTAAAACACATGGCGGCGCTCATGTTCCTCATCATAAGAACACAAGCGCTAAGGAATCCGTCAATATGCCGGCGCCCGAGTTTGTAACCATTGCTATGTCTCAGCATATCGGTGCTCCCTGTAAGCCACTCGTCAAGAAGGGCGACCACGTTTACAGAGGTCAAAAAATAGGCGATAACGACGCATTCGTAAGTGCTCCTGTTCACTCATCAATTTCAGGTACCGTATCAGAGCTTAAGCAGATTATGCTCACAGGCGGTCAGATGGTGGACGCAGTTGTAATTAAGTCTGACGGACTTATGGAGCTCGACCCGTCAATTACTCCTCCCGAGGAGCCGAAAACAAGAGAGGATCTTGTAAAAATCGCAAGAGAGAGCGGTCTGGTTGGTCTGGGCGGCGCAGGCTTCCCCGCAACCGTAAAGCTCAATGTTGGCCCCGACAAGAACATCGACACACTCATCATCAACTGTGCAGAGTGTGAGCCGTATGTTACCTGTGACCACAGAGAAGCACTTGAGAACGGCAGAAATGTCCTCGAGGGCATTTATCTTGTTAAGAGCCTTCTCGGTATTCACCGTTGTATTGTAGCTGTCGAGAGCAACAAGCCGGACGCTATTGCAAACCTCAAGGAGATGGCTGATAACCAGCTTTACGATCCTGAGGACGAGGTAAGAATTCTCGAGCTCAAGTCGAACTACCCACAGGGTGCTGAAAAGGTGCTCATTCAGGCTTGCACTGGAAGAAAGGTGCCCGCAGGAAAGCTGCCCGCCGATGTCGGTGTTATCGTTATGAACATCGGCTCTGTGTCCTTCCTTGCTTCTTATGTCAGAAACGGTATTCCGCTCATTATGAAGAGAATCACCGTTGACGGCTCTGCAATCAAGAATCCTATGAATGTTATCGTTCCTGTAGGAACATCGATCAAGGATATTGTCGAGTTCACAGGCGGCTACAAGTCCGAGCCAAAGAAAATCATCATGGGCGGCCCTATGATGGGATTTGCTGTCACAAACGACGAAATGCCTATTCTCAAGCAGAACAATGGTATTCTTTGCTTCGATGAAAAGGAAGCAAAGCTTCGTGAGCCGACAGAGTGCATTCGCTGCGGCAGATGCGTTGCCGCATGCCCGATGAATCTTCTTCCGACTAAGCTTGAGAAGTATTCTGAGAAAAAAGATGTCGAGATGCTCAAGCAGCTCGATATTATGACCTGTATGGAGTGCGGATGCTGTGCATTCAGCTGTCCTGCAGGCAGAAGAATAGTTCAGGCTATAAGACTCGGAAAATCAGAGGTCAGAAAGGCGGGTGCTAAGAAATAATGAATAAGCTTATAGTTTCTTCATCTCCGCATTTTAACGGTAAAACGACCACAAGCGGCATCATGCTCGATGTTATCATCGGACTTGCTCCTGCAATGATCGCATCCGTAATCCTCTTTGGTTTTAAAAGTGCGGTAATTATTCTCACATGTGTCGCTTCATGTGTTTTGAGCGAATATGTATCAAGAAAGGTTATGAAGAGAAACCAGACAATCGGCGATTTGTCATGTATTGTTACTGGTATTCTTTTAGCTCTTAACCTTCCTGTTTCAATCAGCCCGATTATTGCCGCATTCGGCGGTGTAATCGCAATCGTAGTAGTAAAGCAGATGTTCGGCGGTATCGGTCAGAACTTCGTAAACCCCGCTTTGACGGCAAGAATTATTCTCATGAACTCATTCCCGTCAAAGATGACCGCTTGGACAACTCCGTTTGACGCTGTCACAACAGCAACTCCACTTGGCATTTTAAACGAGGGAACAGGTGAGGCACTTCCGTCTTATCTTGATATGTTCCTTGGAAAAACAGGCGGATGCTTGGGCGAAACATGCGCTCTTGCAATCATTCTCGGCGGTCTTTACCTCATCGCAAGAAAGGTAATCAGCCCCGTTATCCCTGTTACATATCTCGCAACAGCTGTTGTTTTCTCTGCACTTCTTGGCAGAGATCCGCTCACAGATCTTCTCTCAGGCGGACTTCTCCTCGGTGCATTCTTCATGGCAACTGACTACACAACAAGCCCGATTCACTTCAAGGGCAGAATTATTTTTGCGGTAGGCTGCGGTATTTTCACAATGCTTATCCGTCAGTTCGGTTCGCTTCCCGAGGGTGTTTCTTACTCAATCGTTATCATGAACATCCTTGTACCTCTTATCGAGAAGTTTGTTTCTCCGACACCTTTTGGCAAGGAGAAGAAAAAGAAGGAGGCTAAGGGATAATGAAACTTAATTTTAAAGAAGTTGCTGTTCCTGCAGCTATCCTCGTTGTTATTTGTATTATAGTATCAGGTCTTCTTGGCGTCACAAATATGCTCACAGCAGATAAAATCGCTGAGGTTCAGGCTGAGAATGCCGCTAAGTCAAGAACGGTTGTCCTTCCTGACGCAGAGTCCTTTGAGGAAAAGGAAACTGAAGACGGTACATATTATGTCGGTATGTCAGGCTCTGATGTAGTCGGTTATGTCTTCACAACAAGCGGCAAGGGCTACGGCGGAGATGTTTCCGTTATGACGGGCATCACGGCAGACGGCAACATCAGCGGTATCGCTATCCTTGACCAGGACGAAACTCCGGGTCTTGGCGGAAACTGCACAAAGGAGAGCTTCCAGGCTCAGTTCGTTCAGCCTGCAACAACAATCACGGTTGTTAAGAATCAAGAGGCAGGCGAGGGTCAGATTGAGGCTCTCACAGGTGCTACCATCACCTCCCGTGCGGTAACAAGTGCCGTAAACGAGGCTGTTGATATGTACAATAATGTTAAGGAGGGTTAATTTTTATGGCTAAGAATAAAACCCTTTTTCAGGAGTTTTCCAAGGGTATTATCAAAGAAAACCCCGTTTTGAGACTTATGCTCGGCTGCTGCTCCACTTTGGCAGTTACAACAGCCGCATCAAACGCTATCGGCATGGGTGCCGCAACTACATTCGTTCTCGTTTGCTCGGGTGCTGTTATCTCCATGCTAAGACATGTTATCCCCGATAAAATCAGAATTCCTGCTTTTATTACAATTATCGCTGGCTTCGTTACCGTTATTCAGCTTCTTGTTAAGGCATTTGTACCAAGCCTTGACACAAGCCTCGGTGTTTTCCTTCCGCTTATCGTTGTTAACTGCATCATTCTCGGAAGAGCGGAGTCCTTCGCAAGCAAGAACAAGGTATTGCCATCCATCATTGACGGTCTCGGAATGGGTGTAGGCTTCACAGCCGCACTGCTCGCAATGGGTATCATCCGTGAGCTTCTCGGTGCGGGTACTGTTTTCGGTATTCCTGTTCTTTCTAACTTTATGGATCCTATCATCATCTTCCTTCTTCCTCCGGGCGGCTTCTTCGTATTCGGTATTCTTATCGCAATCGCAGGTAAGCTCAGTGAAGAGGGTCACGCACCTGAAAAAATCGGTTGCTCGGCTTGTCCGATGTCTGCCTCCTGCTCTAAAATTCAGGACGGCGGATGTGATTCTAAAGACGCAGTAAAGGAGGAAAAATAAGATGATTAAAGGCTTAGTCGGAATTTTCCTCGCAGCAATTCTGACAGAAAACTATATCTTAAACAAGTTCCTTGGAATTTGTCCGTTCCTCGGTGTTTCCAAGAAGCTCAATACTGCGGTGGGTATGTCAATCGCAGTTACTGTGGTCATGGTTATTTCAACAGCTGTTACATGGCCGATTTACAACGGAATTCTCGTTCCCGCAGGTCTTGAGTACCTCGAGACAATAGTCTTCATTCTCATCATTGCGGCTTTGGTTCAGCTCCTCGAGATAACTCTAAAGAAGTATATGCCACCGCTTTATAATGCGCTTGGAATTTATCTTCCGCTTATCACAACAAACTGTGCCGTTCTCGGTGTTACAATGCTCGTTCTCGACAAGGCATCATCAGATCCTACATACGGATATATTCAGGCACTTGTAAACGCATTCGGCTCAGGTGTCGGATTCCTCGTAGCAATGGTAATTTTTGCAGGAGTCAGAGAGAGACTCGAGCTTTGCGATGTACCAAAGTTCCTTAAGGGACTTCCTATCACACTTATTGCCGCTTCACTCGTTGCTGTTTCCTTCCTTGGATTCGGCGGACTTGTTGACGGCTTGTTATAAGGAGGTACCATAATGAATCCTATTGTAACAGCAATAATTATCGTTTCCGTAATCGGTCTTATTGCAGGTCTCGGTCTTGCGATTGCTTCAATCGTTATGGCTGTTCCGAAGGACGAGAAGGCAGAAGAAATTCAGGCTTGTCTCCCCGGTGCTAACTGCGGTGCCTGCGGATTTTCAGGCTGTGCGGGCTATGCGACGGCTCTTGCAAAGGGCGAAGCTAAGGTTGGCCTTTGTTCCCCAGGCGGAGCAGAGGTAGCGGATGCTATCGGAGCAATTCTCGGTGTCAGTGGCACGGTCGAAGCAAAGACAGCACTTGTTCACTGCGTCGGTTCATATGATGTAACATCAGATAAAATGGAGTACGACGGACTTAAGTCCTGTGCGGCTGCCGCACTTGTTGCAGGCGGTACTTCAAGCTGTCGTTACGGATGCATGGGAATGGGCGACTGTATGGCTGCTTGCCAGTACGGCGCAATCAAGATTTGCAACGGTGTCGCAATGATTGACCCGAAGAAATGCAAGGGTTGTTCTCAGTGTATTGCGGCTTGTCCTAAGCACTTAATCAGCTTTGTTCCGCTTAAGAAGCAGGCTGTTGTAAGATGCTCCAACTGTGACAAGGGCGCACTTGTAAACAAGGTTTGCAAAATCGGTTGTATCGGATGCATGAAGTGCACCAAGGTCTGTGAGGTTCAGGCTATCACGGTAAGCAACTTCAAGGCAACTGTTGATCCTGAGAAGTGCATCGGCTGCGGTAAGTGCAAGGATGTTTGTCCGAGACACATTATCGATATGCTCGAAGTTTAAACAGTATGTAAGTTCTAAAAGCTTAAAGTTACATAAAACACAATCGGAGATATCTTAATCGGTATCTCCGATTTCTTTTTTGTATGAAAAAAGGACAGTTCCGAAGAACTGTCCAAGATTTGTTGTAGCTTGATTATTTGAAGAACGGGAGATTTCCGACAATCGGTGCGCTCTTTGCCTTGCCCGAGCAAACATTGAAGAAGCAGATGATTCTTACAACGAGAAGTACGATTGCAAGCACAGGCAAGAGGAAGAGTCCGATGAATACAATGCAGAGAATAGCACAGCAAATTGCTCCGAGTATACCTGCGATAGTAAGCTTTAAGGATTCTCTTACGTGGAAAGCGGCATAAGGGGAGTCATGAGAAGCCAAAAGTGCAATGATGATACCCGGAATACCGAGAAGATAAGCCGCCATAGCAATAATTTTATTGGTAGAAATATCTTCAGCTGTGAACTCAGCAGTGTGATCGTTCGGGTCGAACGGTACCGGCTGTGGCTGAGGATACGGCTGATACATAGGCTGCTGATATGGTGGTGGCGGAACAGGTGCCTGACCGTTAGCCTCGGGCGACATAGGTGGCATCTGCGGTATAGGCTCGTTTGCCTGAGGTGCTTCGTTTACACCGGGTGTTACATTTGGTGCAACTGCATCGGCTGCAGGAGCAGTATCCTGTGTGGGAGCAGGAATGTTCTCTACGGGTGTACCGCAAGCGGAACAGAATGTGTCTTGATCATTCATCTGAAATCCGCAGTTTTTACAAAATTTCATAATTAACCTCCATTATTTCAAGTATGTAAAGCAAAGTCTCTTTACACTGAAATTCTAAATTATTGTGACAACGCCCAAAGAATAGGCTTTATCTATGCTTTGATTATATACTCAATGATTTCATTTGTAAAGTGAATAATCTTTATAATTAGTGTGAACAAAATGTGAAATACACTATCACTTGTGGTTTTTGCAAAAAATATGCAAAAATAATTTTATTTCTTGAATTGGTGACATAAAACCGTGTATAATCAAATTGCTGTAAAGTAATAACTGTTTCCATGTAACGAAGCGGAAAGGTTAAATTAATAGATGACAAAGACAAGAAGCGTAACAGGCATCGTGCTCAGGTTTGCGGCACTGCTTTTTATGGTTTATATAGTATATACACTGATTGCAACTCAGATTCAGATAACAAACAAAACCGAACAGCTCTCTGAGCTTCAGTCGGAAGTGCTCGTTCAGAAGGCAAAGAATGATGAGCTTACTTACAGAATTGCAAATGAATCTGATAGCTTGGATTCTTATGCCGAGGAATACGCAAGAAGCGAGCTTGGTTATGCCAAGCAGGGTGAGAAGGTTTTCGTCAACGGTGGCGGAAACTGATAAGATAAAAGAATAACAACCATCATCTACAAATTGAGGGTATTATATGCAGATTGAGGTCGGTGAAATCTACGAGGGCAAGGTAACGGGAATAACAAAGTTCGGTGCATTTGTCGATATCGGCGAAGGCAAGAGCGGTATGGTTCACATTTCCGAGGTTGCGAGTTCGTACGTTAAAGATATAAACGATGTTCTTAAGCTTGGCGACAGCGTCAGGGTTAAGCTTGTTGCGATTAATCCCGAAGGCAAGCTGTCACTCTCGATTAAGCAGGTTGAGGGAAATGCTGAGGAGAAGCCTCAGAGAAAAGAAAAACGCCAAGGCGGATACCGTTCCCATCAGCCGAGAGAAAAATATCAGTCAAACGGCAGGCCCGGTGACTATGAGTGGAGACCGAGCGAAAATTCGGGCGGAAGCTTTGAGGATATGATGTCACGATTTAAAAAGCAGTCTGATGACAAGCTGAGTGACTTTAAGCGTGCGAACGGTGAAAACAGAAAATCGAGAAAAGGCGATCGTTGATCGTCTTTTATTTTTGTAAACGAAAAGGTCACCTCATTCGAGGTGACCTTGTTGTATTTTATTATAGCAATCAGTCAACAAAG
>CAVBOS010000032.1:0-13691 GCA_963597005.1 Lachnospiraceae bacterium | reverse complement strand
TTATCACCCTGTTGATTCCTCGGAAATGAGCTTTAAGCTTGCAGCCGCAGAGGCTTACAAGGCAGGTATGCCAAAGGCAGATCCTGTTATCCTCGAGCCTATCGGCGAATTGAAGGCTATTGTTCCGTCTGACAACATGGGTGACATCATGGGTGAGGTCACAAAGAGAAGAGGCCGTGTCCTCGGTATGGACGTGACAAGTGACGGCAAGCAGGAAATTCAGGCTGAAGTACCTGTTGCCGAGATGCACGACTTCACAACCTATGTCCGTCAGGTAACTCAGGGCAGAGGCTCTTACACCTTCTCGTTCGTAAGATATGAGCAGGCTCCGGAGAATGTCGCTCAGAAGGTTATCGCAGACGCTAAGAAATAATGAAAACGGCAGAGGCATTTGAAAAATTGATGCAATTTGATTTTGATAATATCTCTCTCCTTAATAATTAAATTCAGAAGAAGCCGACAGCTTAACGGTTGCCGACTTCTTCTGTTTTTGTTTTAAATAAAAAAGGAACAGCGGTAGCTGTTCCTTTGATTTATAGTATCGGTTTGATTAAATCGCCGGCTTCAAGCTGAAGCTTTCTGAATTCGGACGGCTTGTCAAGCTTGACGATGATCGGTTTGATTGGTTTTGCGGCATCTGGTTTGGACGGAACCAAATCTCTTTCCATGACGAGGACATCGTATTTGTCTCCGTTTTTCTCGAATCCGCCCTTTACGGTTTCCACTTCACTGAATCCCCAGTGCTCGTGAAATGCAACGGCGTCATTGTTCGGAAGATTTATTCTGGCGTAAACCTTGCGCTTGTCTCCGAGCTCCATAAGACCGAACATCATATGATAAAGTGAGTCGCCGACGCCTCTTCGCATGAGGCTTGGTTTAACCCAAAGATTGATTTCAGCCGAAAACATATCCTTAGGGTTGTAGCTGTTTTCGCTAAGCACACAAAAGCCAGCCGTTTCGGAGTCGATTTCGCTGAGTAACCAGCCGAAACCGTAGGTGTATTTATCTATTCTCTTGACGAATTCCGCAATACTCGGAAGAGTCGTATCGGTACAGGTGTTTGTGTTTATGTAATTATCATATATTTTAAGCATGGTGGGCGCATCCCACTCGTTTACCGTTCTTACTAAGGTTCTCATACTTTCCTCCGATTGTTTTTGTTATAAAAAACATTATCGCACACAAGCCGAATGTATGCAAGACGCAAGTCTTGAAAGAAGCCGCATTATTTGATAAAATATCGAAAAAAGAGTATTGGAGGCAGTGCTTTGAATATAAGAAAAACAAGATACGGCTTCAGCGTATTCTCCCTTGTGGGAGTGTGCCTTTCGCTGACGTCTATGGCTTCGATAGTGAATTTGATTGCGGCTGCCGCAGTAAATATATATGCGTTTCTTAACTGCGTTAAGACAAGAAAGCAGGGCAGAAAGCTTTCTTTAATCGGAATTGTCATCACGCTTTTGAGCCTTGTGCTTTGCATTTCGACAGGCTTGCTTGTGCGCTTTTCTTTCGGAATGTCGGTTATGTCGTTCCTAATAAGCGTAGTGCTCTATGTTGATATTGTTTTTACTCTGAGATATTTGGAGAGAAAGCGTAAAAACGGAGAGATGAAGCCATACGCTACTTGGGTGAAGAAATACGGCAAGACTTTATTTGCACTCGAGGCAAGCGGATTCGGAAGAACAAGAACTGTCGTGGTGGACTCGAGAGATGGCAAGCCTTATTTATGCGAGAGAAATTCTGCTACCCTTAGAGACAGACCGATTTATACGGCAGAGGAGCTTAATTGGAAAGAGGTTCGCCGTTTTGCCGAGGACAGCTCTGATGAAGAAATTGCAAACAGATTCGGCGAGGTTGACGCCGACAACTGGTTTGTGTTTACCAAAAACTGAACGACGGACAAGACGAACAAAAAGCTCGGTGAAAACCGAGCTTTTTGCCTTCTTACTGTTAAATTGAGGAGTAAAAATGAAAGAAAAGAATATATTAAATGCCTCGTAATCTAAGTAATAGAAATGTCTACATCAAAAGATTTACCGACATGTTGTAGTTTGTCTGCCTCTGCCAAAAGGCTAGGGCAGTTAATGTAATTAAAACTCAAAGTAAATAAGCGAACCTACTGTTTTCCGTCGGAAAACCGCTTGTGCATACCGTTCGCACACCTTACAGCTTTCTTTGAAGTTTATGCCTAGATTATATCGTTCATATATGAAAAGAAAATATTCTTTTCTTTAAGAGTTTGTGAACATTGAAGGTTTTTTCGGGAAAGAAAATTAACAATGTGTTAACTGCGACAAATTTACTTTTTATAAACATTATAAAAAGCTTTTGCTTTCGTATAAACGGCATATTGAAAAAAACAAATACTTGTGCTATATTCAGCTTGTGTGATTGATAAATTAGACAAACGGATTTTCACTTTGGGAGGATTTTATAAAATGTTAATAGAAAGAAATACAAAGCTTCTTCTTTTCGGAGATTCTGTAACCGATATGAACAAAAAAGAGCCCGGTGAGGGACTTTTTGAGGCGATAGGCGTGGGATATGCGGCTGATTTGCAGTCTTTTTTGGCAACAAGCTATCCCGACTACAATATAAGAGTTATCAACAAGGGCGTGAGCGGAAATACAAGCCGTGATTTGGTCGCACGATATGAAAAGGACGTTGTGCCGTACCGCCCCGAAAATTTGCTTATATGCATAGGCATAAATGATGTTTGGCGTCAGTTCGATACGCCGCTTATTTATGAGGACGCCGTTTCTCTTGAAGAATACGAGGAAAATCTCACTCACATAATCGAGAGCTCGAAAGAGTTTGTAAAAAAGCTGATACTTGTTACGCCGTATTACATTGAAGAAAATGAAAACGACCGTATGCGTGCGAGAATGGATGAGTACTCTGCTGTTGTAAAAAAGCTTGCCGACAAATACGGCGCCGTGTTTGTCGACATGCAGTCAGCTTGGGTTAAGATACTCAAGTACTATCATTCGAGCTATTTCACTTGGGACAGAATTCATCCGAATTCTCAGGGTGGAATGTACATGGCAAAAACCATACTTAACAAGCTCGATTTTGACTACAACAGAGAGATTTGAGAATATCATAAATATAGGACGGTGGATAAAATGGCATTTGAATTTGACAGAATAACTCCCGAAAAGGCGGGAATAAGCTCATACAGAATACTTGATTTTCTTTCGGCGCTCGACAGTGTGGGAACGGAGATGCACGGCATGATGCTCTTAAAGGGTAACAGCATTTTTGCCGAGGGTCACTGGAGACCGTACAATAACGATGACGCTCACATTATGTTCAGCTTCACAAAGTCGCTCACATCAACGGCAATCGGTTTTGCGGTGAGCGAGGGAGTGATAAGCCTTGACGATAAGCTTGTGGATATTTTCCCCGACAAGCTGCCGAAAGAGGTGAGCGAAAACCTGAAAAAAGCTGATATCAGATCGCTTTTAACCATGTCCTGCGGTCATGATACCGAAATGGGCGGCTACGGCATAGGTATAGATTATGTTGCTGAGTTTTTAAATCACCCGTTCGAGCATGAGCCGGGCACATATTTCAGATATAACACGGCGGGCACGAATATTCTTTGTGCCGTTCTTTTGAGAAAAACCGGGGAGAAACTGACAGATTATCTCAAGCCGAGACTTTTCGATAAGCTTTCCATGGGAGATGTTTACTGCGCAGAGATAAGCGAAGGCATACTTTGGGGCGGTGCAGGCAGCTTTTTGACCACGGAGCAGATGGCAAAATTTATCCGCTTCATCGCAAACAGAGGAGTTTGGGAGGGGGAGAGACTTCTTCCCGAAAGCTGGTTTGACCTTGCTTGCGGCAATCAGATAGACAATACTCCGACTCAGTCGAACCCCGACTGGGTGAAGGGCTACGGCTTCCAGTTCTGGCAGTGTGTGCCAGATGGCGTTTTCCGTGCGGACGGTGCTTTTGGTCAGTACGGTATAGTAGTTCCTGACAAGGATCTTGTGTTCATTTTCCAGTCGGCAAGCTCAACCATGCAGGATACGCTGACTGTCACTTGGGATTACCTTTTGAAGTACATCGGTGATGAGCCGCTTCCAGAGGACGAAAAAGCCTATGCCGCTCTTAAATATAAGCTTGATAATCTCGAGATAAGCCATCCGATTTCAAAGAAAAACCCAGAGGCGGTCGATAAATTTGACGGACTTGAGCTTATTGTGAACGAAGAGGTAAAGACCGATTTGTGCGGATTTATCGGTGGTTCGGGCATGTATTTTGCGAAAAATCAGCCGAAAAAGGACGCTTCAATCAAGAGCATGACATTAAGAATTACGGATGAAGCTTTCACGATAACCACGGACAGCGGTGAAATTCTGCCGATTGCGACAAATGCACATTTCAACAGCTTCAAGCTGAGCGGAAATAATTACGGTGCTGTCGGTACTTGGTCGAACCCCGAGGCATTCGAATTCCTCGTCTATTGCACGGGTGCGGCAAGCGGCGTCAAATTCAGATTGGAGCTCGGTGAAAATCCAAGACTTCTTGCAGACTCGACACTTCTGAATGTCGGCGGAATCGGAGGAAATCCACCCGAGACAATAACATTCACAAAAGGTAACAAAAATGGAGCAAAATCTGACTATAAGCCTTACTTCGCCTCTTGAGAAGATAGGCTCTGCATTTAAAAAATTTAAAAGCTTTGAGGAATTTTCTGCTCTTCGTGGAGAGAAATTCAGCTTTCAGGCGGTAATCGAGAGCAAAGAATTGCTGTTTTGCGATGCGAAACTGAGCGTAAAATCGGACATTCCCTATAAGCTTTATATTGTGAGAGATGTTCCCGTGGAGCTTGCGGCACATGTGAACCGCTCCGATGACGGTTATTTATCGAAAGAATCGGGACTTTATCCCGATTTGCTCGAGCCGTTTGGAGAGAAAACGAGAATAAAGCTTTTACCGAAAGAGCCGAGGGTAATTTGGGTTGAACTGAATATACCAAGCGATGCTCAAAATGGTGTGCATGAAATCAAACTTCTTGCGGAAATCGGCACGAACAAAGCCGAAAAAAGCTTTTCGCTTGATGTCATATCAGTCACTTTGCCTAAGCAAAAGCTACTGTATACCCAGTGGTTTCACTATGACTGCTTAAGCTCTTACTACGGAGTCGAGCCGATGAGCGAAAGACATATGGAAATCATTTCCGACTACATGGACAACTATGCCGAGTTTGGCGGAAATATGATACTTACACCGATTTTTACGCCCGCACTCGATACCGAGATAGGTGGCGAAAGACCGACGGTGCAGTTAATTGAGGTCAGAAAAACAGCGGACGGATATTACTTCTCGTTCGATAAGCTTGATAAATTTATGAGCCTTTGTGAGAGCAAGGAAATTAATCATTTCGAGATAGCACATCTTTTCACGCAGTGGGGAGCAAAATTCACTCCTAAAATAGTTGACGAAAACGGAGAAAAATTATCAGGCTGGTTCCTTTCTGCCGATTCGGAGGAATATAAAAATCTGATTATTCCGCTTATCCGTGAGCTTAAGGAATTTCTGAAGGAAACAGGACGACTTCAAAACTGCTATTTCCACATATCGGACGAGCCAAGTGACGAGAATATCGAAAGCTATAAAATAGCGGTGGAGCTTGTGAAAAATGAGCTTAAAGACCTAAATGTTATGGATGCGCTGTCCGAGCCTAAATTTTACGAGCAGGGACTTGTGAAAATTCCAGTTGCGTCAAACGACAGAGTGGACGAGTTTATAGAAAAAAATATCTCTCCGCTGTGGACGTATTATTGCTGTGCTCAGGGAAGAGGCAATGTGAGCAACCGTTTCATTGCCATGCCGTCCGTGAGAAACAGAATAATCGCACTTGCACTTTATAAATATAATCTCGAGGGCTTTCTTCACTGGGGCTATGATTTCTATTACAGTGAGGAATCCAAAAGACTTCTCTCACCGTTTTTGACGACGGACGGAGACTGTTCGTTCCCGTCGGGAGACCCGTTTTCTGTTTATCCCGGTGCGGACGGAAAGCCTATGCCTTCGGTAAGACAGTTTGTCTTTTTCGATGCACTTCAGGATATGAGGGCGTTCTCACTCCTTGAGGAACTTGGAATGAGCCGTGATGAAGTTGTGTGCTTCATCGAGAAAGAAGTTGGAGAAAAGATAAGCTTTAGGGACTTTCCTAAGAAAAGCGAAAGCTTCTTTGATCCTTACTTTATCCTGAATGTCAGAGCTGCAGTCAACAAGAAGATTAAAAAGCTTATCAAAAAGAAGAACAAATCAGAGTAAAAACAAAAGAAAACAGACAGAATATTTAATCTGCTATTTAATTACAATATTTATAATAAGTAGTGTATAATATGGAAAACAAAAACATTATGTCAAGGGGCGCTTTTACTAAGCTTGCCCTCACAACAGCAATGCCTATCATGATTCAGAGCTTCATCAGCACGCTGGTAAACTCTGCCGATACTCTCATGTTAGGTTATGTAAGTCAAGATGCCATGAGCGCATCATCTCTTGCAAACCAGTATGTAAATATACTTTTCTGTGCATTTTATGGCATGACTGCTGCCGCTTCCGTGCTTGCTTCGCAGTATTACGGAAAGGGAGACAAGCACGCAGTCGAGAAGGTTCTCGGACTTGCAATCAGAATCACCATGATAATTTCATTCGTCGCATTTTTGCTTGCGGTTATTTTCCCCGGAGTTATCATGAGAATTTACACAAATGACCCTGCAATCATCAAAGAGGGAATAGTCTATCTGAGAATAGTCGGATTTTCTTTCCTGTTCATGGGATTCACCCAGATTTACTTGAGCGTTTTGAGAAGCTGTGAGAGACTCACGCTCCCCAGTGTAATTTATGTCATCTCACTTCTCGTCAATGTGTTTATTAACGCTACATTTATTTTCGGCTTTTTCGGACTTCCCAAACTCGGCCTTGTCGGTGTTGCACTCGGAACGGTAACTGCCCGTGTGGTTGAGTTCATCATCTGTATAGTGGACTCGGTAAGAAGCAAGGGCATTAAGTTCAGAATCAAATATTTCTTCGAGAGGTCGGGCGTACTCGTCAAGGATATGATGAGCCTTGCACTTCCGAGCCTTATCAACGATATTTTGTGGAGTTTAGCTTGCTCTGTTTATGCTATTGTTATGGGCCATCTCGGAAGTGATGTTGTTGCCGCAAATTCCGTGGCGGTCATTGCGGTTAACCTTGGCGCAATTGCTTGCCGTGGCTTTGCAAATGCCACAACCATTATTGTCAGCCGTTCTCTCGGAGAGAACAACAAGGCGGCAGCTAAGATATATTCTCAGAGAATGCTTGTCATAACAACGGTTGTTGCCGTAGTGGGTGCGGGGGTTATAGTAGCAATAAGACCGGTGCTTGTTGGATTCTACACGGGCAAAATCACCGATGCCGCAATTGAGCTTCTTAGCACCATGCTTCTCATGCAGACGATAAGACTTGTCGGCGAGGGAATCAATACTTGCCTTATCTGCGGATGCTTCCGTGGCGGCGGAGACGCAAAGTTCGGAATGATCCTCGACGGTATCTTTATGTGGTGCGTAGCAGTTCCTTTGATGGCACTCGGAGCATTCGTGTTTAAGCTTCCGGCAATTTGGGTGTACCTTATCATGTGCCTTGACGAGTGGTACAAAATGCCCCCTACATTTGTCCATTACTTTAAATTCAACTGGCTTAAGAACATAACAAGAGATAATATCTGATAAAAAACAACCGAGCTTTCTAAAACGGAAGCTCGGTTGTTTGCGTAAATATTGTGTAAATGAAGATGTAAGCTTAAGAAATTATCTAACCTTGAAAATCTTATTTAAGGCGTAGATGCAAATAATGATTACCGCAATGACAAGGAACACACCAAGCATTCCCTTGCCCATGTACTGCAGGCTGTTTACGAAAGCGTCTATATTAAACATGTGCTCCTCCTTAGTGAATCATATTTAAGATGATGCCGCCGGCGATGACGGAGGCAATCTGACCTGAAACATTTGCACCGACTGCGTGCATGAGTAAGAAGTTCTGATTATCTTCCTTCTGACCCATTTTGTGAATGATACGGGCTGACATCGGGAACGCTGAGATTCCTGCGGCGCCAATCATCGGATTTACCTTCTCCTTAACGAAGAGATTGACTATCTTAGCAAAGATAACTCCGCCTGCCGTGTCGGCAACGAATGCGATAAGACCGAGTGCCAAAATCTTGAGAGTATCAACATTGAGGAACTCTGCGGCGGTCATGTGAGCTGTAATTGTAATTCCGAGGAAAAGTGTGATGAGATTTGCAAGAACCTTCTGTGCTGTCTCGGAAAGGCTGTTGAGAACACCGCATTCACGAATGAGGTTACCGAACATCAAGAAACCGATTAAAGCGGCTGAGCGGTTAGAAACAATACCGACGATTGCTGTGATAACAATAGGGAAGAGAATCTTTGTTGTCTTGGAAACAGCTCCCGGAGCGTATTTCATGCGGATGAGACGCTCTTTCTTTGTTGTGAGAAGCTTGATGACAGGCGGCTGAACAATCGGAACAAGTGCCATGTAGGAATAAGCCGCAACAGTTATCGCACCGATGTACTGTGAATCGAGCACGTTGGCAACGAAAATTGATGTAGGGCCGTCTGCGGCACCGATGATAGCAATTGAAGCGGCATCGTGAAGGTTGAAGTTCAAAAGGCTTGCCATGCTCAGGGTAAAGAAGATACCGAACTGGGCGGCGGCTCCGAAGATGAACAGCTTGGGGTTAGAAAGCAGCGGTTCAAAGTCAATCATCGCTCCTATACCGATGAAGAGAAGAAGCGGGAAGAGCTCGTTTGCTATACCGCTGTCGAAAAGAAGCGTGAGAACGCCGACCTCGTCACCCTGAGTTATTGCGCCCGAAAGCGGAAGGTTAACAAGAATTGTACCGAAGCCGATTGGCAAAAGAAGTGACGGCTCCATGTCCTTTTTGATGGCGAGATAGATGAGTATTCCGCCGATGCACCACATCACGGCATGCTGCCAGGTGACGTTGAGCACGTTTGAGAACAGTTCGTAGAAGAAGTTCATAATGTCTTTCCTTTCAATATATTCTTTTTGAGCAAAATAAAAACGAGACCTTTATTCTGCCTTAGGCTGAATAAAAGTCTCGCACATTACAACATATACGGATAGTCAGGAACTATCGTGCTGACGCATACATTACAGATATCTCTGTTTGCTACTCCCTTTTATACACTTAATTGTACGGATAATTTAACTTTTGTCAAGAGAAAAACGCAAATATTTTTTGTCAGTCAAGCGTGAGCTTGACGGCTCTTTTCCACAGGGAAATTCCAAGAGGTATGGTAATAATCTCGGCGGCAACGAAGCTTGTCCAGATTAAACTTAGGTTTCCGAGTCGGGAGAGAATCAATATTAAAACAATCGGCAGAAAAGCCTGACGGGTCATTGTCAAAATCATGCTGTCGGTTCCGCGTGAAAGACCCTGAAAGGAGGGGGCGAGGGAGAGGCTCGGTATTGAAACAAGCCACGCAAGAGACATTATTCTCAGTGCGGGTATTCCAATTTGTGCCATTTCGTCTGATGCATCAAACAGACGCATGATTGCAAACGGAAAGCTCTGAAGAAGAACGAGGATAACAGCGTAAACGACAAAGGAAAAAATCATTGCAGAACGAACAGTTTCGTGAATTCTCGCCGGCTTTTTTGCACCGTAGTTGTATGCAACGATGGGGATAACACCGAGACCGATGCCGTTTGCGATTACTACTGCGAGGCTTTGAATTCTTGTGCATATGCCGTAAACAGCAACGGCGGTTGAGGAAAAGATAATCAGTATGGAGTTCATTGCAATTCCGATAAGCGACATAACTCCCTGAACAAGCGAGGAGGGAAGCCCCACCTTTAAAATGGAAATGATGCTCTCTCTGTCTGGCTTTAGCGTGAAGGAAATGGGGATAATTTTATTATGCTTGCGGTTTATGAAAATTCCTGCGAGGCATCCCATGGCTGAGCCGATTCCCGTGGCAAGTGCGGCTCCTGTCGTGCCCATGGCAGGAAGTCCGAAGTAGCCAAAGATGAAAATCGGATCTAAAATAAGATTTGTAATCGATCCGGCTGAGAGAGTATATAAGAATAGATGCGATTTTCCGCTTGCGATAACAAAGCGGTCAAATACCCACTGTCCCATATTAAAAACAGCGAACATCATACATACGGTGAGGTACTGAATTCCGTAATTTGTAATCTCTTCGTTTCCGCCAGACTGCCAGATAAAATATGGTCTTGCAATCAAAAGAGTCAAAGCAGTTATAATAATTCCGGAGACAAGAGCGAGAAAAATGGCCGCTGACGCAGCATTTTTAACAGCTTTTTCGTTTTTTTCTCCGAGTGCTTTTGAGATGACGGCGTTTAAGCCTACGGCAATTCCGCATCCGAATGCAGATGCGAGGGTTTGAATCGGAGCGGAAAGTGATAGTGCTGTGAGAGCATTTTCCGAAACGTAAGACACGAATATGCTGTCAACGAAATTATAAAGCGAGCTTATGAGCAGAGATAAGGTAAGTGGAATACTCGTTTGGATGAGCAGTTTTTTTACGGATAACGTGCCCATGCGGTCGTCTGTCATTTAATTTCTTCCCTTCATTGATTTGTTTGAAAAAGTATAACATTAAAGTTTTGTTTAATGTCAATGCCTCAGAAGGAGCTTCCGTGCGTTTTACATATACTTGTTATCTATTGCAAGTCATAAATTATATTTATGAAAAAGTACGGGACAATTAAGCATTGCCCCGTACGGAAAATTATTTGTTTATCTCTTAATCAAAAGAACCGTGAAATCATTTACGTTTGTGCCTGTTGCGCCTGTGATGATGAGTCCGTCGCTTGCTTTTAAAGCATTGTAAGCGTCGTTCTCCTTGAGAACGGAGAAAATATCTATGCCCTGAGACTTAAGTTTAGCTTTTGTCTCGCCGTCAGAGTAGCCGCCTGCGGCATCGCACGGGCCGTCTGTTCCGTCGCTTCCCACGCTGAATACAGCCGTGTTCTCAAGTCCGGAGATACCCTCTGCGGCGGAAAGAGCGATTTCCTGATTTCTTCCGCCCTTGCCTTTGCCCGTTAAGTGAACTACGGTTTCACCGCCAGCAATGAAGGCAATGCTTTCTTTTGCGTTCTGATAGCTTTTTGCGATTGCCGCCATGAAGCTGCCAGCTTCTCTTGCTTCGCATGTGAGCTGGTCGGTCAAAAATACCGTTTTGTAACCGAGAGCCTCTGCTGATTCGCTTGCCGCTTTGCAAAGATTTTTTACGCTTCCCGTGATGACTGTTTCTACATTATCGAGCTTCTTGGGTGTTTCGATATTCATAAGCTCCATAGCCTTGTTGCTGAGCTTAAGGTTATACTTTGCGATATAGCCGAGAGCGTCTTCGGCTGTTGCGGAGTCGGGATAAGCGGGACCCGAGGCAATCATATCGAGCGGATCGCCGAGAATATCGGAGAGTACTATGCTGTAAACCTTAGCGGGAGCACATGCAAGGGCGAATTTGCCACCCTTTACGGCTGAGATTCTCTTGCGGATGGTGTTCATCTCTACGATGTCTGCGCCACAAGCCAAAAGCTGATTGGTAAGATCCTGTAATTCCTCTGCGGGGATGAGCGGTTTCTCGAAAAGAGCAGATCCGCCGCCCGAGAGAAGAAAGAGAACGGTATCGTTTTCGCTTAAATCGGAAACCAAATCAAGTGCCGCCTGAGTGCCCTTGAATGAATTTTCATCGGGCACGGGATGACCTGCCTCAAAGCAGGTCATGTGGGGGATTTCACCTTTTACATGGTCGTACTTTGTTACAACCACGCCGTTCTCGATTTTGTCGCCGAGAATGTCGGCTGCAGCCTTTGCCATTTGCCATGCGGCTTTTCCGGTAGCGACAACATAAATTTTGCCGTTAAAGCTTTTTCCCTGAAGTGCATGTGCTACTGCCTCATCGGGAAGCACTTTTTTGATGGACTCGCTGATGATTTTGTCAGCGTCCTGTCTTAATGATATGTTCTGCGTCATGTCAATTCACCTCAATAAACGGATATGGAATACAATTTAGATTGACTAAAGTTTATCATTATCGAACGGCTTTATATATGTTACAAATAACAAAAGCAAGTTGAAATGACAAAAAGAAGTGTTATAATTAACATAGTATATTGAATTCAATCTTAAATTTATAGGTTGAAATAGGCTTTGGAGGAGTGTTATGGCTGCTATTTTTAACCAAAAGACAGCCCAGCAAATTGTGGAGACCGTGAGGGAGGTTTGCGGCTATCATATCAACTATATTGATACCGACGGGTATATCTTAGCTTCGACGGACGACACAAGAATAGGCGATTACCATGAAATCGGCAAGAAGTGCGTATCAACGGGAGAGGCTATCGAGGTAACGAGGGACGATGAATTTGCGGGAACGCACAAGGGACTTAATTTTCCACTTGTTTATAACAGAGAGATAATCGGCGTTGTCGGTATCAGCGGAGATCCTGACGAGGTGCGAAAATACGCAATTCTCGCTCAGAAAATAAGCTCGCTTGTTTTGAGAGAGAGGGAGCTTGACTCCATAGACTATGACCGCAAAGGAAAGATAAACTATATTCTTCACTCGATTTTTGAGGATAAAAATATCAATTATCTTGCTCTAACCGAGTTTTTTGAGTCGAACAAGCTTAAGATGGACGACGAATACCGAGTGATTATCGTCAGAGCCGAGCAAAGCGAAAAAATGCGTGACACGGCGGCGGTGGAAAACTGGGTGAATACCTGTTTCAGTATATACGGAAATGCACTCTATACCTTTGTTTATCCGTCGGAGTTTTGGCTTGTCGTGACGGATAAGCAGTATCGGAGCAAGAAAAATGTTATTTCCGATCTTATTTCCTATGACGGCTGTCGGCTTATTGTATCGGTGGGAAGAAAGACGAGTGCGAAGAAGCTGAATATTTCTTATCACTCTGCACAGACAGCGCTGAAAAGCATCGACGAAGAGAATCGTATTGTTTGCTATGACGATCTCACCCTCGAGATACTTTTCGGGGAACTCTCTCAGGGAGAGAAGAAGAGTTTCTCTGAAAAAATTCTTCATAATCTTTCAAAGGATGAAATCAGACTTCTGAAGCTTTATTACGCCGAGGATATGTCGTTGTCGGCTGTTGCCGAAAAGCGGTTTATGCACAAAAATACGCTTCAGTATAAACTTAATAAAATCGAGGAAAAATGCGGATTCAATCCGAGGTCGTTTAAGGACGCCGTGCTTTTGTTCCTTGCTTGCAAGATGTACTACGAAAAAAGCGAGGACGAGTAAATAGATTTAAAAATGTGTGGATTTGTCAAACGGAGGAAGTATGTATATCTATTATCCAAGCTGTAATTTCACGAGAAATTTTCCCGAGACAGCCAAGAAAATCCGTGAGTATATGAAAACTCAGGAGGATGTAAGGGTGGTCGGCTGCTGTAAGAAAAGCCAGAATATCCCTAAAGAGGGCGATGTTATAGTTTATGTTTGCATGAGCTGTATGCGCCTTTTGGACGAGATGAGAGAAGATGTGCCCAAGATGAGCCTCTTTGAATTTCTGGGCACAAGAAAGGATTTTGATTATCCCGATTACCACGGCGAGAAATTTACTATTCAGGACTGCTTCAGAGC
>CAVBOS010000031.1:0-13773 GCA_963597005.1 Lachnospiraceae bacterium | reverse complement strand
CCCTCATATTAACCTCCTTGTAGCTTTTCTTTACCCCTGCGTTTCTTTGAGCAGGAATTGCAACGAACGAAAATTCATAGGCGTCGGACGCATCGTCAAGTATTCTGACTGCCCTTTTGTTTGCGTACATTTTCCCCTTTATGTGCTTGCAGATTTCCTTTCCGCAGACGGAGCAATAAGCCTTTCCGACAGAACACGACACGCTCACCTCCTTGAGTATTCCGCTCTCGATTTTCTCGATAATTTCTTCTTCGCTCCTCGGAATATACGCTTTAGCCTCAAGATAAGTATATATTTCTCCGAGTTCTGTCAGTCGGCTCTCATCCGTCTTTACTTCACAGGAATAAATTCTCGCACACTGATTGTTCGCTTTCGCATCATGATCGAATATTCCTGTCTTTCCGACAAAAAGCTTATTCAGCTTTTCGAGAGCCTTGACTGAAAACGCCTCAAAATCCCTGTCAACCTCGTTGTCGCACAAAATCACCGAAAAGGTGTAAATATCCTCGTCTTTCAGTTCCTTTCTCGCATAAGCGTTGATTAGGCTTATGTCATTTCCCGTTTCTTTTTCGGGGATTATCCTGTTTTCCTTAGTTATCTTCAATTTTCGCTTCAAGCTCCTTTCTTTGTGCCTCGTAGAGCATAGCCTTGTTGTGGTCAAGCTCGTCCTGCATGGAAATATCATCCCAGTCGATTGTGATTTTTCTCTGTTCTCCCTGAGTTATCAGCCAAACCGATGTTATTTTGTGAACAATCGGCTCAAGAAGTCTTCTATATGCTTCAAGCTCACTTGTGAGGATATCTGCCTGCTGGCTTGACATTCTTTCGGTTGACGACCACGAAAAGCCGAGCAAAAACGGCGGAATGCCAAGCTTTGCGACTATCTGCTCGAGCATAAGCCTTGTGGGCACCTCGCTGTCAGGAATCACAACATCCGAGCCGATTGCCCTTATGCTCACGTCACCGACGGAGATAAAATCATTAACGCTGTCCTTGCTCATGGCTTTCTTCCACTCACTCGCCATCACTCTTGCCTTTTCGGGTGCATACGTCCCGTCAGACGGACACGACACCGAGAATCGCACACTGCCCAGTCTGTCCCAATTCACTCCGATTGCCTTATAAATTTTCATGAGAGTTTCGCTCACGAACGGCAAACCACGAAGAATAGAAACTCCCGTTATCGCTCCCGACTCGGGATTGAAAGCCGATTTCAATATGAGCTCCTGATATTTGCATTCGTGAAGCTCTCCGTTCTTTCTCACCATAACCCGTATGTCGAGCGGAGTTTTCTCCTTGAATTCAATATCATGCAAATCGGTATTGTAAAGCGCCGCAATCTCACCGCCGTTCATGCAGATTTCTCCGACAGCAGTTCCGTAGGTCAGCAAATCCTCCACATATGAACCGATAAACTCATCAATGCCGTAGCTCATGGCACCTACCTTTACCGTTGCAAAAAAATCGCTCAGTCTCTCATCGAGCCTTTCGTCACCCAAGCTCACGGTGAATTTTCCGATAAGTCTTCTGATTTTGACTATCGAAGCGTCTATAACAGGCACATTCTCACGAAGAGAACGGTAAAGCTCTCTTTCGTACACCGCAGGCACGGGCGAAAATCCGATAATGTCATTTCTTCTTGTGCACACGGATAAAGCCGTGCTCTTTTCGTCTTTTCTTTTCACAAAATCTCCTTTCTGCCTCACAGTCTTCTTCCGACCGTGAAAAATCCGAAGTCACACTCTCTTCTTTGCACCTCGGCGGCAAAATATCTCATATCATCCATGGCATGATCATTCTCCTTCACAACCTCGTCCTTGTCCTTTTTCCAGGTATAAAGCGAAAATTCTCTTATTGCGTCACGGCATCCTCGGCAAACTCTCATTTTTCCTGTTTTGAGAGCCGACGACAGAATTCTTATCCCGTTTATCACGTCGTTGTTCGCTTTAATCACATGGATTCCCGACCTTTGCATCAGTGTTATCATCGACGCCGCCGACGGGTCAACCACCGCAAAGCTTATCTCCCTTTCTCCGATAAGCTCCCTTATTGCCGCAAGGTGCTCTTCGTCCGTTCTCCTTTTTTCCTCTCGTCTCGAGTCAAAGTAGTATTCGTCAATCCGATACCAAATCTCACCGAACCTTGCCCACAGCCCCACACTCGTGGGATTGACCGTGCCATAATCAATCGACAGCGCATACTCGAGTGCTCTGCCGCTCGGCACAGCCGTGAACATATCCGAGTTCATAAACGGATAAACAAGTCCCTCCGCCTTAACCCATCTGCCAAGAACAAACCTCTGGTAAAATGCTCCCGAAAACATATTCTCATAACGCAAAATCGTCTCCTTAGTGAGTCCCGGATTATCACGCATGGTGAAATGAAGATAATAAGCATTTCTTTCCTTAAGCTTTTTAATCCACTCAAGATAAAACCAGTGGTACGGGCTTTCAGGGTTGCAGTTAAACCACAGCTTAGTCCCGGGAACCGAGCACCTCGCTATCGCTTGCTCAACAAAGCTTCTGGGCATAAGTGCCGTCTCGTCAAGCATAATTCCCGCCAAGGTCATTCCCTGAATAAGAGCTGAGCTCCCTTCGTCCTTGCCGCCGTAAATATAAAAGCGATTGACTCTGCCGCCATAGGAAATCACAAGAAGATTTTCCGACAATCTCTGTTCTGTGCAAAAGCCTATCTCCCTTAACAGCGGAATAAGCGGAACTACTATGTTTCTGCGCACACCCTTTATCGTCTTACCGCAAATCGCAAAGGAATAGCCGTTATAACGGTAGAACGCCCAAAGCACAAACGAAAGGCTCATGCAGAGCGTTTTTCCCGAGCGAACCGCACCGTCACAGATGATGGCGTCACGATTGTTGTAGGGCGAATTTTCACACCACCAGGAAAGAAGCTTCATTTGCTTTAGAGAAAAGCGCTCAAGCCTCATCGGGAGTATCCTCGCCGCCCTTCCAAATTTGTGTGCTCTTCTCGAGTGCCTCAAAGAACGATGTGTCACCTGTTTCTTCTGCCGCCAATTCACCTAAGCACTGAAGCGCCTTTATGCGGTCGAAAAATTTAATTTCAAGTCCGCCGCCTTTCGGTCTTTTCAATTCGGAAACCGTGAATAAGTCAAGCTCCGAAAAGTCCTCTTTGCTTTCTCCGTCGAAAAAAGCGAGAAACACCGCATCGCTTATGTCGCCGAATGCAATTTTCTTGTAGCCCGATTCCACCGTCTCACGAATGCTCATATTTTGCGGTAAATATTTATTTTGCATAAAGCTCCTTTCTGTCGGCTCAGCGTCCGACCTTTTTCACCACTACCCCGTTTACCCCTAAAATTTCCCTCTAAAAGGAAATTTTTTCAAAAAAATTTTTATTTCTTCAAAAAAGCATAAAAAAAGAGAATTCCGAAGAATTCTCTAAATCATCAATTATTCTTTTTTCCCCTCAGAAAGGACATTAATTATCCTTGGATTTTCGCTTTATCGTCAGCTTCTCAATATCGGTAAAAAGTTCTATCAGATTTTTCACCTCAACATCGTCAGGGTCTACATAGTAATATATTTTAGTGCCGTCACGATAGCTCTTTACTATTTCTGCCTCACGCAAAATCTGCATGTGGTGCGAAACTGCCGGTCTTGATAAATTTGTTTCCTTTGCGATATCCACCACTCTCGCACCGCTCTCGTCACTGCCGAGAAGCATAATAAACAAATGCTGCCTTGTCTCATCGCCAAGTGCCGTGAGTGACTTTCTGCACTTAGTAAACTCTTCCTTTATTAACGATATGCTGACTTTATCCATTGTCCTTACTCCAATTCGTGGATATTGAAAATGTACTAAAATTTTATCCACAAAAATTATTCTATACCAAATAATTGTAAAATAAAATATCTGTAAAGGAAATCGAGACAAATAATTTCAATTTGTAATAAAATATATGTTATCGATACTTTTTAAGATTAATAATTTTCATCAAAATTTTGGTATCCGTGACAAAAGTGTAAAAATTGTGCCTAAACATTTCAAGCACTGCTTTTTAGAACAATTCTGTTCCGAGCGAAAATCTCAAATTTCCGCACACAGTAAAAACACTGCCAAAACTCAACATTACCCCGTTTTTTTCAATTTGACTTTTCACTTTAAATGTATCATAATATCCCTAATCTGAAATGGAAGGAACAGTATATATGAAAGCTTTTTTAAAGGAATTCAAAGAATTCATCGCTAAAGGAAATGTTCTCGATATGGCAGTCGGCGTAGTAGTCGGTTCTGCATTCACCGCAATCGTCACAAGCGTCGTCGAGAATCTTCTCACACCAATCATCGGTCTTTTCATTCCCGACACCACCTTTGCCAACTGGGCACCGGGCGGATTCGGTATCGGTGCCGTAATCAATGCGATAATCACATTTTTAATCACCGCATTTGTTGTTTTCGTCATCGTCAAGGCTGTCAATAAGCTCAAGAAGCCAAAGGAAGAAGAGCCTGCCGCTGACCCCGAGCCAAGCGAAGAGGTTATTCTTTTAAGAGAAATCCTCGAGGAGCTCAAGAAGAATAAGTAAACAAAGCAAAAGACTGCCGCATGGCAGTCTTTTTTATGCTTAATATCACGTTTTACTTGCGATCAAGAAGCTCTTCATAATAAGCGGTAGCAGCGCTTGCCACAGCCTCGGCAGAGAACGGCTCAGCATATTTTCTGATGTCCTCGTGGTCAATCTCGCCGTTTTTCTCTCTATCGTACATTCTCATAATTGCATCCGCCATGCCCTCGATGTCGTGTACGTCGCAGAACTCCGAGCAGTCGGGATATAAAAATCCCTCTGGGCCCTTGCAGCGTGTGCATACAACAGGAACGCCCGCAGAAAGTGCCTCAACGGCAGGAATACCGAAAGTCTCAATCTCGCTTGGCATGAGAAGTGTGTCCGTGGTCGACAGAATCTCGGCAATCTCCGGTGCTTCCTTCTTTCCGACAAATTCGATAATTCCGTCCATTCCGAGTTCCTTGGTAAGAGCCTTGAAATTGGCTTCCTCCTGACCCTCGCCGACTATAGTGTATTTAAATTTCTTATCGGGATTTCTGTCGCAAACAAGCTTAACTGCTCTTATCGCATCGTCCGTAGCCTTGCCGGGGCGAAGTCCCGCAACGGTAGCAATGTTGTAAACATCAGAATCGTGCGGCTTTCTCGGCACTCTGAATACCGCCGTATCAACAATATTCGGCAATACAGAGGATTCAACTTTCTGAACATCTCTCAGATAATCTACCATGTAATTTCCGACAACCGTTATTTTTGCGTGCTTCATGACATATCTCGCATACTTCTCCTCGTTTCCGTCAAAAAATCTCTCAAAGTATGTGGCATGCTCCGTCAGAAGAACGGGGATTCCGTATTTCTCGCCTATCTTGCATGCGGCATAGCCTGCTGGAACGGTAACCTGAGCATGAAGAACATCGGGCTTGCCGTTTTCCTTGACATAAGCCTTGTAAAGCCTTTCAGCCGTTCTGACATAGGAATTCATCTG
Organism: Lachnospiraceae bacterium; assembly: GCA_963597005.1. Lineage (GTDB taxonomy): Bacteria > Bacillota > Clostridia > Oscillospirales > Acutalibacteraceae > SIG603. The sequence continues at coordinate 8,250 of CAVBOS010000031.1, read as the reverse complement.
CATATCCATGCTGAATCTTCCGATGTCAAGCTCCAGTCTGCCGTAGGTCTTGTAGCCGTCGTTGTTGTCGACATAGGTTTTCTTCATCATAGGGTATCTCGGCAGGTCACTGAGCCCCTGACGGTCGACATATATCATATTTATCTTGACGCCGACTTTTGACACAGCCGAGCAGAACAATTTATGATAATTTCCGATAAGCTTGTCCTTTCCGTTCGGATACCACGTTGTAACGACAAGCACATGAAGCGGTTTGTTTTTTGTTTTATTTTCCATAAAATCACCTTTTGTCATTATTAATTGAAATCTTCCCATAAAAAACGGAAATTGTGATTTGATTTTAATCCCCTGAGTCTTATTTGTCAATTCAAGTTCGTTAATTTGAAACTTTACCGCAAAAAGAGATATCCGAAAGGATACCTCTTTTTTCATTAGCCTTCAATTTTCTCGATTGTAACGGTGCCGAAATCAACCTCTGTCTTTCCCTCATAAATTTCTTCGTCATATTTGATACCGAGGAAATTCAGCTGGCAGAAGCACTTTGCCTTCTTTTCTGTTTTGATTTTATATACCTCATTCGGCACAGAATCGAATTTAATATCTATCTCCTCAAAATTCTTTTCAGAGTAAGGATTTTTCAAGAAATCAAGGAAAATCATTTCCTCCGTGACGGTATGGCCGTCCTCGGGATTAAACCTTCTCTCGGCAGATGTGTTGTCATCAAGCAAGATATTCATCTTGTAGCTCAAATCATATAAAGCGAAATGGAACATCGGCTGCATCTTCTTTTCGGAAAGCATTTTCGCCACCGTGTGAATTTCCGTTTTGTTTCCTACCGTCTTATATTCTCTTGTCAAAAGGAAATCATCGTTTCTTTCGGTCACTCTTATCTCTGCGTCCGCTATTTTTTCTACGAATATTTTCTTTTCGTAATTCGGTATAAAAATTCCCTCAATGTACGGAGCGCATACATGCGACCACATCTCCTTGAAAGGCACCGTGCCGTTTTCAGCCGTATCGCAGTCCAAGAACGCAGATTTTTCCTCGAAGCCGAAGTCATTCAATTTAATGACGCTCTGCTCAAATTTATATCTTCCGTGTTTTCTTATTTCATCGACAGAGAATGTGAATTTCTCCTGATAGCCCTCGACTCTGAAAGAAATGCTCTCGGTGTTCTGCGGCAGTTCAATTTCAAACAAACCTTTTTCGAACACATCCTGTTTAACCGAACCGTCTTTTAGAGTAACCTCTACCTCAACGGTATTTATCTCTTCACCTGTGTTCTCGAGCTTATATGCCGTGAGATTCTTGTCAGCGGGCCAAATCTTCACCCCATGAGACTTCATGTGCAATCCTGCAATATCGGCACTCAAAGTATCGATAAAGAGGGCATAATCCTTTTTCTCGGCTACGCAGTCTATGCTGATAAATCTCTCGTCAATAAGTTTCTCGGCTTTGTAGAGATTTTTCTTGTCTAATTTTTGCATTATACGGGGCATAGCACTGCTGTCTGCATATTCTATTCTTCCCGCAAGCTTGATAATGCTCGGCAGATAATTGTGAAGAATATAATCTCCGTACAAAGTCGGCTTCTCGTTGATGATAACAAAGCCGCACTTTCTCATCATGTAGAATGACGGATAATTGTCCTTTGCTACTTCACAGATAAGGTCGTTGTAGCCACGCTTCACAAGCTCAGTGATAAGCATGCTGAACATCTCGTTAATTGAGAAAACCGACATCTGATATTTCTGATCTATGATTAAAGCGCAGGCAAAAGCCTGATTTTTGTTTGCTACCTTCTGACCGCCCGTTTTGTAAGCCGCAACATAGCTTACCGCCTTGCCGTCCTTCTTTCCCACGACAGCGAAAAGAGTTCCTTTCTTTCGCTGATAGTCGATAAATTTCTCCCCTGTCAGGTCTTCATCATATTTTCCAATCCAGAACTTGTTGCTTTTCATAAGACTTGCAACAGAGTCTGCATCCTTTTCACTGTAAAATTCATATTCTATATTTGCCATGTTATTTCTTCCTTTCATTTTTCCTTTTTTCAATTTTATTTTTCTTTCAGTCTGAACATCAAACAAAATGCCGTTTGACCTTTTTAAGCCAAACAGCATTTTATTTTTATGAAATCAATACTTTTTAGCCTTTCGTGACATATTAACAATTGCTAACAGATAGAACACAATTCCCGTTACGGCAAGCACCGTGATATGAAGCCATGCCCCAGGAACTTTCGTGCCGTACTGGAAGGTTACGCCGACCTTATTTTGGAAATCGGCAAGTGCCGAATCGGGCAGATTTGCGAATCCTGCCGCCATACCGTCACCCATAAGAAGCTGTCTGAAAAGAGCAGCCGCATGAGCACACGGGAAGCACTTAATTACCCACTGTACACCGCTCGGAAGCTCGCCTATGCAGACATAAGCTCCTACAAGGAAGCCGATTAACGTTCCGAGTATAATGCTTATCATGGTGTAGGTGTTGCTTGTTTTCACGAAAGAAACGATGAAGCAAACCATTGCGCTTGACGCAAACGACGAGAGTAAAATAACTCCCAAGACCTTGACTATCGTCATCAGGCTTGCAATTTCTCCGCCGTTGGCTACTATGTAAATTTCTCCGAAAATAAGTGTGACAACGCTCATAACAACGCTGATGATTATTCCCGTGAACATATAGCCTGCGGCAACACTGCTTCTCTTAAGCGGTGAGGAATAAAAATCCTTCACGCATTTGTTTTCCCTGTCGGAGACCATAACCGCATATGCTCCCATACTCGTCGTTATTGCCGACGAAGCAAGCATACCGGCAACAACCCAGGAATTCATGATATATTTGGCGTTATCAAGAAAATCGAGTCCCTTTGTTATCGAATCTCCGATAAAGAAGATGAATAAGCAAAAGATAATTATTACGCCGAGCAGCGAAAAGAATATTCCGCCTTTATTTTTAAAGAAGATCTTAAGTCCTCTTGCTGTCATTTGATTCATTCTCTGAGCTCCTTTCCGGTGATGTTGAGGAAGACATCATCCATAGTTCCGTACAGTACTTCAAATCCCTCAATTTCGTTTCTAATAGGCTCCAAAACATCAATCGCATCGATTGTGGACTTGATTTTAACATCGATAAAGTCCTGCTTCTCAGCCCATTTCAAGCCTTTATTATCAAGATAATTTTTGACCGAATCGTCCTTGTTTTTCTTTGTCTTAATCTGAATATGTTCGAAGCTGTATTCCTCTTTTAACTCATACGGGGTTCCCTGAGCGACGATTAAACCGCCGTCCATAACCACAACATAGTCTGCTTTTGCAGCCTCTTCCATGTAGTGTGTTGTGAGGAAAATGGTCATGCCGTTTTCTTTCTGAAGTCTCTCGACCGTTTCCCAGACATGCTTTCTTGTCTGCGGGTCAAGTCCCGTTGTCGGCTCATCCAAGAAGAGTATCTGCGGTGTGTTCAAAAGTGCTCTCGCAATATCCACTCTTCTTCTCTGGCCGCCCGAGAGCACGCCGTACTCTCTGTCAATAAAATCCTCTATCTCGGAATACTTTGCGGCATTATTTACAGCCGCCTTTCTCTTTTCCTTTGTCTTGTAGTAAAAGCCCGCACGAATCATCAGATTTTCCTTGACGCTGAGCTTCTTGTCCATTACGCTGTCCTGGAAAACTACTCCTATTGTGTTTCTGATTTCATCAGTCTCACGCTTCATGTCATATCCGGCGATTTTAATATCGCCCTCATCATATTTGTTAAGCGTACAGAGAATATCGATTGTTGTTGACTTTCCCGCTCCGTTGGGGCCGAGGAAAGCAAACAAGCTTCCTTTTTTTACCGAAAAATCTATACCCTTAACAGCCTTCACTTTTCCGTAGGATTTCTTCAGTGAAGAAACTGTGATTATTTCATTCATCTCTCTTTTTCTTTTCCTTTCATTTTTTAAGTTCAAACAATATCAGGGGAGAAAATTCTCAACCACTGTGCCGATATTGTCCTTCAGTGCCGATTGGTAAATATAATTTGAAACCGCCAAATCAAGCACGCCCAAACCGAACGGACTGTAAACCGATGCCTTGCCCTCTTCTCTTGCGGCAACCGTACCATTCACCACCTCGGCAATGTTTCCTGCGACAAAGTCGCCGTTTCCGAGCTTCTGATATGTCAGATGAATCGAGGTACGCTCTCTGCAAACATGCTCAAAATCATCAACTATATTATGTGCGTTTTCAATAACCGACGGTGCCAAATCTCTGAGTGAAATACCAAGAACCGTGTGTTCGCTTGTCATCGCCTCGATTTTGTCGATAAACGGAACTCCCGCAGTAGTCGCAAACGAGACAAGCTTAGCGTTTTGGAAAACCTCCTCGATACTTCCGCACTTAACAAACTCATAATCCACGTCCTTGTGCCAAGAGATAAAGTTATCCATTCTGTCCTCCGACAAGTCAAACATAAATATCTTTTTGATTGTCGGGAAAACATTCTTTACAAAGAGAAGAATTTCCTTGTTGATTCTTCCGCATCCGATTAAACCAAATGCCTCTTCATTCTTGTTTGTATGCAAGTGCTTAGCCGCCAGCGCCGCACTTGCCGCCGTTCTCTTTGCACTGATTATCGAGCCCTCAAGAACTGCGTTCACTCTGCCCGTCTGCATGTCATTGAGGAAAATCGCCGCCGATGCACGTTCGATGTTATGCTCAATGTTCCCCGGGAATGAAGAAATCCACTTCATACCCGCTATGTTAAAGTCGCCGCCGATATATGCCGGCAAACCGATTATTCTGTTTCTGTCGTCATTCGGAAATCTTAAGAAAATCGAATGCGGAAGCGAGGTCTTTCCGTCATTGTGAAAAACATATGTGTCCTTCACAATTTCGATAATCTCGCTCTCCTTACCCTCAAGTGCCGAATTCACCTGTGCTGCTCCTAAAATTAATAAGTTATTTGTCATGATGTCTTTTTCCTTTTTCATGTTGTTTTTGTTGTATTTATTTTTTAAATTTTTGAGTTGTTATAATCATTTGATTTTTTTGCGTTATTACTCCAACTGTCGAAAGTCTCTCAGTAGGATGCGGCGGATAAAAGCATGTGTTCGTGACGAAAAAGCTCTCGTCTTCTTCAAAATCAATTCTCTTTAGGTTGGAGACAAAGACCGTCGGTCTTTCATCCTTAAAACTTATCATTTTAGCCATCTTTTTCGCAAACGGCACGGATTTATCCGTGTACGCCGAGAAAATCACATCGTCAAAGAAATCAGGACATATGCTGTCCATCATTTTCTCTCCCCTGTCGATTTCTTCACGATTTTCAAGCTTTTTCTTTATTAAGCCGCCTATTGCTTTCAGTCTCTCGTTTTCATCAGGGCTTTTCCCAATGTCTTTCCGCTTAATATCAATACGGCTGACATAGTTTCCAAAAAGCTCCGACTTAACTCTTGTATCTACAGGTAAACAAACCGTTTCCACTTTCTGCTCCTTAAATACCTCGTTCACAAGATAAGCGCTTATCGATACTCCGAGTGTTTTGCAGTGCTCTTTTATTTTCTCAATTTCAAATTTTGTAAGCACTCTCTTTTCAATTTCAAGCTCATTCTCACGATAAAGACGTGCGTGCATTTCTGAAAATTCTTCTCTCGAATACCTTTTTGTGGGGTAGTGTCTGTTTATCGTATCGACTAAGTATTTTTCCTTTAGGTCTAATTCTGTGTTTTTCTTTTCTTCCGTGTAATCGGACACGGGAGGTATATTTTTTTCAACCATTAAAGCAGCAAACCTTTTGAGTAACAAAATCAGCGAGTTTGCGTCTGCAATAATGTGATGCATACAGAAATACACCGTGTAACCGAAGCTTTCCTTGCGAATGATTATTTTCAGCGTTTCGGCATTTGATAAATCAAACGGATAGCCTGCAAGCTGTTTCAAAACACCGAGATCATCAGCCTCGGACAAATTTATATTTTCAAGATTTTTTTCAAATCCCTTATTTTCGTATTTTAGATTGTTTTCTTCATCTACAAGAACCGCCAAGCCGAACGGCTTAAAGCTTTTCACCGCTTCGCTCAGTTTTTCTTTTATCGTGCTCTCTGCTTTATCGCTGTGAACATCGCAAGAAATAATGATATTTGCGAACGGCTCATTGTAATATACTCTCTCTGACGCCATGCTTAACCGCCGATAAACTCAGGATGCTTGCTGTAAAGGTTTGCAAAGTATCTGTCGCCTCTGTCATGAGATACCATAACAACCTTCTTTCCCGTGATACCGTTGTTCTTCAGATACTGTCTGGCACCCGTGACAACACATCCCGACGAGCCGCCCAAGAAAAGCTGTTCTTCACGCATCATTTCAAAAAGTGCTTTTGTCGCGTCATTCTCGCTTACGATAATCTTATCGTCAATAATTGCTCTGTGAAAATTGTCCGTCCTTACGCTCGAGCCGATTCCCGTGAAGTGCTTGACTTTCTTTGTCTCAGGATCAAAAATTTTTGAGCCCTCAACATCAACCGCAATAACCTTTGTGTTCTTATTGTGTCTGTGTATCGCCTCAGAAATTCCCGCAAACGTTCCGCCGCTTGATATTGCTATGAAAACATAATCAACATCGGGAAGCTGCTTTGCGATTTCCTTTCCGACCGTCTCCCTGTAAGCCTCGACAACCAGCGGATTTCCGTACTGGTTAATCCAGTAGACATTGTCTCTTTCTTCTATATATTTCTTTACGGTGCTCAGTCTCTTTTTAAGGTAGCTTCCGTTTTCGTCAGCCTCCGTGATTTTCACGGTTTTTGCGCCGTAAGCCTTAATCAAGAATTCATTGAGGCTCGAAATTGAATCATCAATCATAATCGTAACCTTTAATTTAAGCCTTGCTCCGACTGCCGCAAGTGCCACGCCCATATTTCCCGAAGAACTTTCCACAATCTCCGTGTCTTTGTTGATTGTTCCGTCCTCAAGAAGCTTGGTAAGCACATATATCGCTGCTCTGTCTTTTGCACTTCCGTAAAGATTACTTCCCTCCAGCTTGATGAAAGCGTCGTTGCTTTCAAAGCTAGTCAGTTTCATAAGTGGTGTTTCCACCTTCAATTCATTAAGCATTTTTCTTTTTCCTTCTTTCCTTTTTCGTCTTTAAAATTTAATTTCTTTTCTTATTCCTTTTTTCTCGAATTTATTAATCCAATCTATAAACGAATTTATATTCGGACATTTTATATTTGTTTTTCCCGAGCCGTTCATGTTTAAGTTTGCCGTGAAGAACGAAAGCTTGCTTGTCACCTTTAATCTGTACTCGAGGAATTCTTCTTCATTTTCGATTAACTCACATTTTTCCTTGTTCATATGCAATTGGCATTTGTACGGGCGGTCACTGAGCTCCACCTCCATAACCGATTTCTCTGCCATAAGCCTTTTGGGATCGTATGTCAAAGCAAGACTTTTGAAGAAAGCTGATATTTTAGCTAACTCATATTCCTCCTTTGTCTGACCCTCTTGCTTTTTCACCGCAGAAGCCGAAACAAAATCCATCAATTCGTCTATCGGCATAAACGGTTTTGAGAACTTCTCTTTAATCTCATCGCTGAACTTAAGGCTTTGTGCAAATCTTTCGCCCTCTTTTTTCAGTGCGTCAAGATATCCTTCCGTCAGGTAATCCATAAAGCGATTTGAAAGCAGTTGGCTCTCAGAGCAGAACAGCATCTCGCATTTGTCGCCGTACAACAGTTCAAACTGTTTTTTTACCGCATCGATGTTTTGCACCGTATTGTAATATGCACATGAACAAAACAAAATGTATTTTTGATTTTCAAGGTTATATCTTAGCGGATGATAGTTCGTTTTTCCGTCATCGGAGTAAAGCTCAGGACAGTATAGCGGCAAAAGCCTGTCCATAATCTTTTTGGCTCCCGACGGCATCGAGTAGAAATAAGTCGGGAAGCTCCAAATTACTATGTCTGCCGCCAAGTACTTCCGGATAATACCGTCCATATCATCGGCAATCACGCATTTTCCTTTTTCGCTCCTCCAACAACCGAAGCAACCGAAGCACTCCTTGACGTCTGCCTGCGAGCATATCACCTCTTCTGTTTCATATTCTCCTTTTTTATTTAGTCCCTCCAAAAAGGAATTCGTGAGCCTTAAGGTGTTGCTCATTCTTCCCTTGGGACTTCCGTTTAACAATAATATCTTTTTCATTCTTTCTCTCTTTTCTTTTTCCGTTTACATTCTCTATTTTACATTATGTACAGGGACAAAAAACGGAC
>CAVBOS010000030.1:0-13795 GCA_963597005.1 Lachnospiraceae bacterium | reverse complement strand
GAGCTACATGATATTTCGTGATTATCCTGTTATAGCGGAGAATAAACGCTTTGAAAATCACGGCGAGACTGTTTATCTGAATAAGGCAATGAGCCTTTCGCTTGATTTGCCTGACAGTGAATATAACATGCTCACGCTTACGGGAGCAGCTGCAAGGGAGCGCCACCCCGTCATAAGAGAGCTTCACGAGGGAATCCAGAGTATCTACTCGAGGAGAGGACATTCTTCGCACGAATTTAACCCGTTTGCGGCACTAATGAGAAAGAATACCGATGAGGAAAACGGAGAAGCGGTCGGCATAAGCTTTGTGTACAGCGGAAACTTTCTTATTCAAGCAGAAGTGGATAATTTCAGTCACACAAGAGTTATATGCGGAATTAATCCCGATGGATTTAAGTGGAAGCTTGAAAACGGCTGTGTTTTCCAAACACCCGAAGCAGTTTTGGTATATTCAGACGGCGGTCTCGGAAAGATGAGCAGAGTTTTCCACAAGCTATATCGCACAAGACTTGCAAGAGGAAAGTGGAGAGACAGAACAAGACCGATACTTGTAAACAACTGGGAAGCTACATATTTTAATTTTGACGAAGAAAAGATACTTTCAATCGCAAGCAAAGCGAAAGAGCTAGGACTTGATATGTTCGTTCTCGATGACGGCTGGTTCGGTCACAGAAACGACGCACGGTCGTCTCTCGGTGATTGGTTCGTAAACCGAGAGAAGCTTCCGAGCGGCATAGACGGACTTTCCGAGAAAATCCACGCCATGGGGCTCAAATTCGGTTTGTGGTTCGAGCCTGAAATGATAAGCTATGACAGCGAACTCTATAAGACACACCCCGAGTGGCTTATGAAGGTGAAAGAAAGAGAGCCGCTGCAGGGAAGAAATCAGTTTATGCTTGATTTTACCGATGAAGAGGTAGTTAGATTTATCGGTGACCAAATGGAGAAAATCCTCGACTGCGCAAAAATTGATTACATCAAGTGGGATATGAACAGGTCTCTGAGTGATATTTATTCGGCAAAGTTGCCGCATGACAGACAGGGCGAGGTTTATCACAGATTTATTCTTGGTGTGTATTCGCTTTACGAGAGGCTGACGGCAAAGTATCCCGATATTCTCTTTGAATCGTGTGCAAGCGGCGGAGCAAGATTCGACCCCGGTATGCTCTACTATGCGCCTCAGGCTTGGTGCAGTGACAATACGGATGCCGTGGAGAGAATCAAAATCCTGTGGGGCACCTCTATGGTGTATCCGATAAGCATTATAGGAAGTCATGTTTCGATTTGTCCCAATGAGCAAATGGGACGAATCACACCGCTTAAGACAAGGGCTGATGTTGCTTATTTCGGTTCGTTTGGTTATGAGCTTGATTTAAACAAGCTTACTGCCGAGGAACAGGAGGAAGTAAAGGAACAGGTAAAGTTCATGAAAACTCACTCCGAACTGATAAGAACGGGAGATTTCTACCGCCTTAGAAGTCCGTTTGAGAAAATCAAAGAGCTTGACGATGCGGCTTGGATGGTTGTCAGTGAGGACAAAACAAATGCGCTTGCGGCTTATTACCGTATCGGTGCGAGCGTGGCAAGGGGCTTCGAGTATTTTAAACTTCGAGGACTTAATCCGAATGCAAAGTATATAGTGTCCGATACAAAATGGAAATTAAAGGACGAGGGCCGCTATTTTTACGGTGACGAGCTGATGAACATAGGAATTGATATTTCCTATGGCGGCAATTCGGCAAAGAGCGAAGTTCCGCTCGGAGATTATGTCTCAAGAATATTTGAAATAAAGGAAATTAAGTAATGCAAACAAAAAATAAACCACTAATAATATTCAAGGAATTTGCCGTAATGACATTTGCGACGGCAATAATCGCATGTGCGGTATTTTTCTTTCTGTATCCGAGCAACGCATCTGTAAGCTCGGTGTCGGGACTTGCGATTGTTTTATCTAATTTTGTGCCGTTTTCCGTGTCGATTATCACACTGGTACTTAATATTATTCTTCTTATAATCGGATTTATAACATGCGGCAACGAGTTCGGTGGAAAAACGGTTTATACATCTATTCTTTTGCCTGTATTTATGTGGGTGCTTGAGAAAGTTTTTCCGAATATGCAGTCGCTCACGGGTGATGCGGCGCTCGATGTAGTGTGCTATGTGTTTTCCGTAAGCGTCGGACTTGCGATTCTCTTTAATATGAACGCTTCAAGCGGCGGACTCGATATAATCGCAAAGATAATGAATAAGTATCTTCATATGGATTTAGGACACGCTATGAGTCTTTCGGGAATGATTGTTGCGCTTTCATCGGCATTTGCCTATGACATCAAGACTGTCATTTTGTCGGTGCTCGGCACATATGTGAACGGCCTCGTGCTCGACCATTTCATTTTCTCGCAAAGTCTTAAAAGAAGAGTTTGCATCGTTTCTCCGAAGCAGGAAGAAATCCGTGAGTTCATATTGAATGAGCTTCATTCGGGTGCGACTATCTACGAGGCAATCGGCGCATACCGCATGCAAAAACACACGGAGATTATCACGGTTGTCGATAAATCCGAATATCAAAAGCTTATGAATTTCATTCAGAAAACAGACCCTCAGGCATTTGTCACGGTGTATAACGTCAGTGATGTGCGTTACCGCTCAAAGCATTTGGAAGAGAGACTGTTCTGACAGGTGATTTATGACAGAATTAAATGAAAAACTTCCCGAGCTAAGAGCAAAGGCAATGGCACTTCCGCTTCAGCCGGGCGTGTACCTCATGTATGACAAGACGGGAAAAATAATCTATGTCGGCAAGGCAAAAGCGCTTAAAAACCGAGTCAGCCAGTATTTCGGCTCAGACCACAATCACGGCGAAAAGGTCAAGCGAATGGTGCTTAATGTCGATGATTTCGAGTACATTGTGACAGACAGTGAGTTTGAGGCGCTTGTCCTTGAAAACAGTCTTATTAAGCATCACAAGCCGAAGTATAACATTCTTCTCAAGGACGACAAGGGATATTCTTACATAAGGGTATCGGGCGGAGATTGGCCGAAAATCAGCGAGGCTAAGCAAATTTTGGATGACGGTGCAAAGTATATCGGCCCGTATATGTCCTCGTGGACTATCAAGGAGACGATAGATGAGGCGCAGAAGATATTTATGCTTCCGTCTTGCAATAAGCGTTTTCCGCAGGATTTCGGAAAGCAAAGACCATGCTTAAATTATTACATTAAGCAGTGCGCCGCGCCTTGCAGAGGTAAAATGAGCAAGGCTGAATATAACGAGGCGGTAAATGAAGCACTAGATTTCATAAAGGGCGGTTCGGCTGATACGGTAAAGAAGCTTTCGGCAAAAATGGAGGAGGCGTCTGAAAATCTTGAGTTTGAAAAGGCGGCAAGAATCAGAGACACCATTCAGGCGATTAACCGCATGAAGGACAAGCAAAAGGTTGTCGAGAGTAAAATAAGGGAACAGGATGTCATAGCTGTCGCATTCGGAAACACAAAATGCGTTGTTGCCGTACTTAAATTCAGCGGTGGAAGACTTTATGACAGAGAGAATTTCAGCTTTACCGATATAGAAAATCTCTCGGAGCTTAGAGCTGAGTTCATTAGGCAGTATTACTCCGATAAAGAGAAAATACCCCCACAGCTTACCTTGGACGGTGAATGCGACGATAAAGAGCTTTTGGAAGAGTGGCTGACGGAAAAGGCAGGAAAAAAGGTAAGCATTCATATTCCGCAAAAGGGCGACCAACTAAAGCTTGTGGAGATGTGCAGAAGCAATGCCGCAGAAAAGCTTTCAGAGGGAACAGGCAGCAGCGGAAAGGAGCTTTCCGCACTTGATGAGCTGGCAAGGCTTTTGGGACTTTCTTCGCCGCCCGAATATATTGAATCCTATGATATTTCTAACCTCGGCGGCACAGATAACGTTGCGGGTATGGTTGTCTTTAAGAATGGAAGACCGTATAAGGCGGGCTATCGCAGATTTAAGATAAAAACCCTGAGCGGTCAGGACGATTACGGCTCGATGCGTGAGGTTGTCGAAAGAAGATTTTCTGAGTACTACATTCACCGCTCATTGAAGGACGGCGATTATTTCGGAACATTGCCCGACCTCATTCTTCTTGACGGCGGCAAGGGCCATGTAAATGCCGTGTTGCCGGTTCTCGAGAGAATGAAGATAGACGTGCCTTGCTTCGGTATGGTCAAGGACGACAGTCACCGCACACGTGCAATTGCCGTAAGCGGCGGCGAGATTGCTATAAATTCGACAAGACAGGCATTCACACTCTGTTCTCTTTTACAAGATGAGGTGCACAGGTGGGCTATCGGCTACCACAGAAATCAGAGAAAGAAATCTACAATTTCTTCCACACTGAGTGAAATACCCGGAATGGGTGAGGCAAGATGCAAGGCACTTCTAAAGTACTTCAAGACGATTAAGGCGATAAGTGAGGCTGACCTTGAGGAGCTGATGAGCTGTCCGAAAATGAATCGACCGAGTGCGACAAATGTCTACCGATATTTTCACCCTGAAGAAACACAAAGCGAAAAAGAATAAGATTAACCGTAAATGTCCTGCTTCCGAGTGGGACATTTTTGCTTTGATATGAGAAATTTCTTTTAGCATTTGTTACTGAAAAGGCGGCGAATAGTTTGGATTTATTCAAATATTTACCGAAATTATTATTGACATAAAACTATTGAGTTCTAAAAACTTGACAACAAAGCCAAAAAATGCAATAATAATCAGACGAATAGGTAAAAGTAGGTATAATTATGAGAATAATCACCGGCTCTGCACGAGGCAGAAAGCTTAACACACTCGAGGGTCTTGATGTTCGTCCCACACCGGACAAGGTCAAGGAAGCCCTCTTTAATATAATTCAGTTTGATATTGAGGGTCGTCGTTTTCTCGATCTTTTTGCAGGCTCGGGACAGATTGGCCTTGAGGCACTTTCAAGAGGAGCAAAGGACTGCGTTTTCATTGATGCATCCAAGAAGTCCGCTGCCGTAATTGAGGAAAATATTGCTCACTGCGGCTTTGAGTCTCAGAGCAAGCTTGTAAACGCCGATTCGATTATGTACATAAGACGCACACTCGAGAAATTCGATGTTGCTTTTCTCGATCCGCCATACCGCAAGGGTCTGCTTCAGGAGGCACTTCCGATTGTCGCAGAGAAGATGAACGAGGGCGGGATTATCGTTTGCGAGCATCCTTATGACGAGGAAGTTCCCGAGGATTTGGGTGCTTTCAAAAAATTCAGAGACTATAAGTACGGTAAAATCGTGCTCACCTCATATAAGCTGTCTCAGGACGCTTAAACTTAGGTGAAGTAAGATTAAACACATTATTATATAATCGGCAGGTTGGTTTGAATTCGCTTATTGCTTGAATTGAGCACTGTCGTTAAAATCAGGGAAAATGACTACAGCTATTTATCCGGGCAGCTTTGACCCGGTTACAAAAGGACATTTAGACGTAATTATCCGTGCATGCAAAATATTCGACAGAGTTATCGTTGCGGTTCCCGTAAACCCCGACAAGCATGCAAGCTTTTCGGTCGAGGAGAGAATGGAGCTTCTTCGCACCGTAATTAAAGCAGAGGGAATAGAGAATGCCGACGTTGACAGAGTTGACGGGCTTCTCGCAAACTATGCAAGGGAAAAGGATATTCAGGTGCTCGTTAAGGGCCTTCGTGCAATGTCCGATTTCGAGTATGAATTCCAGATGGCACTGACAAACAAGGTTCTCAATCCTGAGCTTGAGACGATGTTCCTTGCTTCAAGTGCCGAGAATATGTTCATGAGCTCCAGTATGGTAAAGCAGATTGCAGGCTTTGGCGGCGACCTCTCTACTTTTGTTCCTGAGTGCATATTGGAAACGATTAAAGAAAGATTATGTAAGAAATAAACGTTTCATAATTTTGAACGTCCCGTGGGATGACAGTTGAAAGTTGTGTAACTTTTTGAAAGGAAAATTGAAATGGCAAATAATCAGAGAAGACTCGAAGATTTACTTGATGAGCTTTTTGATCTTATTGATAACGCAGGCTCTGTACCTGTAATCGGTGCATTTATGGGCGGTAAGGTACTTGTAGACGGCGAGACCGCAAGACAGATTATCGACGATATCAGAGATGTTATGCCTGAGGAAATCAATGAGGCTCGCAGCGTTTTGGAGGAGGAGAGAAAAATTCTCGATGACGCTGATGCAGAGGCAAAGAGAATCGTTAAGGCGGCTCAGCTTCAGGCTGACGCACTCGTTAACCAGTCAGAAATCGTAAGAACGGCTACAGCCCGTGCAAACGAGATTGACAAGGCCGGACAGGACAAGTACATCAACTCCGTAAGTGCCGCATATGAATATGTGGACAGCCTTCTTAAGGAGACAGATGACGCTTATGCATCTCAGCTTGCCGACATCAGAAGAATGCGTCAGGACATTAAGGACAACAAGAGAAAAGAGCTCAAGAACCTTTAATCTAATTGTCTGAAAACGCCTTGAATTGCTTGACTTTTGGAATTAAAAGTGTTATTCTTTTTGAAAAGCGAAGACGGAGACCGAAATCGTCAGTGCGTTTCAGAGAGTTGCCTTTAAGCTGAAATGGCAATACCGTGCGGCGGTGGACACCACTCCCGAGCATCGATGCGAAAAATCCCTGCGAGCAAGTATCGGCGTATTCCCACGTTACGGGACACGAGCCAAAATCAAGGTGGAACCGTGCTAATTTTGTTTATAGCACCCTTGGAGTTTTCCGAGGGTGTTTTTTATTTTCTCGGAAGAAAGAAGACTATTTGAAAAGAGGAATTACCATGAAAGTTATTTACAACGACGGTCATGTAGCAGAATGTCCAAAGGAAGAGGAACTTCACGTTCTTCGTCACACAACAGCTCACATCATGGCTCAGGCTATCAAGAGACTTTTCCCTGAGGCTGACTTTGCATTCGGCCCCGCAACAGAGAGAGGCTTCTACTATGATGTAGACCTCGGAGAGAGAAAGCTCACAGACGAGGATCTCGCTGCTATCGAAAAGGAAATGAAGAAGATTACAAAGGAAAATCTTCCGATTAAGCCGTTCATTCTCTCACGTCCCGATGCCATTAAGCTTATGGAGGAGCGTCAGGAGAAGTACAAGGTAGAACATATCGGAGATCTTCCCGAAGATGCCGTTCTTTCATTCTACCAGCAGGGCGAGTATATCGACATGTGCGTAGGCCCGCATCTTTGTTACACAAAGGCTGTTAAGGCATTCAAAATCACCCAGCAGAGCGGCGCATTCTGGAAGAATGACGCTAAAAATAAGATGCTCACACGTATCAACGGTGTTGCGTTCTTCTCTCAGGCAGACCTTGAGGCTTATGAGAAAGAAATGGAAGAAGCAAAGGCAAGAGATCACAGAAAGATCGGCAAGGAAATGTCTCTCTTCATGACAGACGATCTCGTAGGTAAGGGACTTCCGATGTTCTTACCAAAGGGCTACACAGTTTGGCAGGAGCTCGAGAACTACATCAAAGAGAAGGAAAGAATGCTCGGCTATCAGCACGTCATGACACCTTGCGTCGGTACAGTTAATCTTTACAAGACCTCAGGTCACTGGGATCACTACAAAGAGAATATGTTCCCTGCAATGGAGGTTGAGGGTGAGAGCTTTGTTCTTCGTCCGATGAACTGCCCGCATCACATGATGATTTACGCAAACAAGCCGCATTCTTACCGTGAATTGCCTATCAGAATCGGTGAGATTGCTCACGACTTCAGATTTGAGTCATCAGGAACACTTAAGGGAATCGAGAGAGGCAGACACTTCTGCCAGAACGACGCTCATCTTTTCTGTACTCCCGAGCAGATTAAGTCTGAGGTAAGCTCAGTTTGCGATCTTATCTTCAATGTATACAAGGACTTTGGCATCACAGATTACCGTTGTGTTCTTTCACTTCGTGACCCTGAGGATAAGGTAAAGTATCATCAGGACGATGAGATGTGGAACAAAGCTGAGAACGCTCTTCGTGAGGTTCTCACAGAGCTTGGTATTGAGTTTACTGAGGAAATTGGTGAAGCAGCATTCTACGGCCCGAAGCTTGATGTTAACGTTAAGCCTGCAGTCGGTGCAGAGTACACACTCTCTACATGCCAGCTTGACTTCTGCTTGCCGGCAAAGTTCGACCTTAAGTACAGAGACAGTGACGGCACAGAGAAGACTCCTGTTGTTCTTCACAGAGCTATCCTCGGAAGCCTTGACAGATTCATGGCTTATCTCATTGAGGAGACTAAGGGTAAGTTCCCGCTTTGGCTCGCTCCCGTACAGGTTAAGGTTCTTCCTGTTTCAGAGAAGACAATCGATTACTCGACAGAGGTTTACAACACTCTCATGATCAGCGGTATCAGAGCTGTTCTCGATGACAGAAACGAGAAAATCGGCTACAAAATCAGAGAGGCACAGTCCGTCGACAGAGCTAACTATATGCTCGTTCTCGGTGCTAAAGAGGCTGAATCCGGCACAATCAGCGTAAGAAGCCGTGATACAGGCGAGACAGAAACAATGAGCCTTCAGGAATTTGTTACAAAGGTTCATGACGAGATTGCAAACAGAAAGTAATCTATTACAGTTTTAGATTAGAAGAATCCGAGAGAAGTAAAATTCCCTCGGATTTTTTGTTTTGTAGTGAATGGCTGCGGTAAGCTATATACAGATGCGAAAAAACCTCCGAAATTAATCGGAGGTTTTTCCGTTTTATGTCATACGCCCGAATCAGACGACGTAAGCATAATGAAATATTGAAGGATTATTAAAATCTTGTAATTAAA
The DNA here is from genome assembly GCA_963597005.1 of Lachnospiraceae bacterium. Lineage (GTDB taxonomy): Bacteria > Bacillota > Clostridia > Oscillospirales > Acutalibacteraceae > SIG603. The sequence continues at coordinate 4,994 of CAVBOS010000030.1, read as the reverse complement.
TTAATGTGAAGCTTATTCTTCATCCTGAAGAGCATCGTAGCCCTCTTCGCCTGTTCTTACACGGATGACATTATCAACCTTGTAAACGAAGATCTTACCGTCACCGATGTGTCCTGTGTAAAGAACCTTCTTGATTGTAGCGATAAGCTTAGCAACAGGAATCTTGGAGATAACGATCTCAACCTTAACCTTCGGAAGAAGAGTTGTTGTGATAGGAGCACCACGGTAGTACTCAGGAGCACCTTTCTGGATACCACAACCGTAAACGTTTACGACTGTCATACCGGTTACGCCAATCTTGTCGAGAGCCTTTCTGAGTGCCTCGAACTTCTCCTGCTTGCAAACTACAACAACCTTTGTGAAGACTCTGTCTGCACCTGTGTCGGAAGCAAGATCTGTCGGCTCAGCGTTCTGATAAACAACAGGAACTGTGTCTGTAGATGCGTCAACATACTCAGGAACGTCAACATCAGGAATTTCAGCTGTAAGCGGAACAGGAATGAAGTCTGCGTATGCGGATGGGAGATTGTGCTCGCAAGCATCGAGACCCTTGATTTCCTCTTCCGGTGTAACACGAAGACCGATTGTCTTCTTGAGGATTGTGAATACTGCGAGGAACCAGATTGCAGCCCAAGCAAGAACTGCAACACAGCCGAGGAGCTGGATGCCGAGCTGACGGAAGCCACCGCCGTAGAAAAGACCTACAACGCCGTTCTGTCCGTTGCCTGTAGCAAAGAGACCTACAGCAATTGTACCCCAGATACCGTTGAAGAAGTGAACTGCAACAGCACCGACAGGATCATCAACATGGAGAACATAATCGAGAAGCCATACGCCGAAGCATACGAGTAAACCTGAAACAATACCGATGATTGTAGCACCGATAGCGTCTGTATCAGCACAAGGAGCTGTGATACCGACAAGACCTGCAAGAGAAGCATTGAGTGTCATGGAGACATCAGGCTTGCCCTGCTTAATCCATGTGTACATCATTGTTGTGCAAGATGCAACAGCGGGAGCGATTGTTGTTGTAACGAAAATCTGTGCGAGATGATCTACTGTGTCAGCAGCTGCACCGTTGAATCCGTACCAGCCGAACCAAAGGATGAAGCAGCCGAGAGCACCGAGAGTGAGGGAGTGACCCGGAATAGCATTAGGTGTCTTCTTGCCTGTTTTCGGATCAACACTGAACTTGCCGATACGAGGTCCTAACATCCAAGCTCCGATGAGAGCTGCTGTACCGCCGACCATGTGGATACATGTGGAACCGGCGAAATCGAGGAATCCAATCTGAGCGAGCCAGCCGCCGCCCCATACCCAGTGAGCTTCAATCGGGTAGATGACGAGAGAGATGATACCGGAATAGATGCAGTAGGTAGAGAACTTAGTTCTTTCTGCCATAGCACCGGAAACGATAGTAGCAGCTGTTGCACAGAAAACAAGGTTAAATACCCAGCTGGACCAGTTTCCGAAGTCCTTGAAGTTTGTGAGAATTCCGAGATTCGGCATGCCTAGGAATCCTCCGAGTGCATCCTCACCGATGAGAAGAGCACCGCCGAGAATGATGAACATTACTGTACCGATACAGAAGTCCATCAGGTTTTTCATAATAATGTTACCTGCGTTTTTTGCTCTGGTAAAGCCTGTTTCTACCATTGCAAAGCCCGCCTGCATGAAGAAGACCAGTGAAGCACCGGCTAAGAACCATATATCCATAACTTGTTCTTTCCTTTCATTTCTTTCTTAATTCTTTCCTTCAATAATATTAAAAGCGTGCAGTCGAAAGCCTTTGGTATCGACTGCACGCCTTTGTGCAAATTAATATATCTAACTAAAATTACTCGAGAACGGAGTAGATTATGTCGTTGTATGTCGGGAGCGGCCAGCATTCCTTAGCTGTTAAGCTCTCAAGCTTGTCAACAACAGGTCTCAAGTCGTTCATTGCTGCGAATACGGAATCTCTGTAAGCGAGAGTCTGCTCAACAGGATCTGCAATTGAAGCTGTAGCCTCATCTGCATCAACCAAAGCCTGAAGCTTTGTATAAAGCTCGCCTGTAAGCTCTGAATACTCTGCGAGGAACTTCTCCTCCGGGCAAGAACCGACAAGAGCCTTCTTCTTCTCAACTAAATCAAGAAGCTTTGTCTGGTAATCAACTGTTGCCGGAACAACATACTTGTTTACCATATCAATCATTGTGAGAGCCTCGATGTTGATAACCTTGCAGTACTTCTCGAGCTTAACCTCATATCTTGAGTGCATCTCAACTTCGCTGTAAACGCCGTGCTTTGTGAAGAGTTCAACATTCTTCGGAGCGATGAGAGCGGGGATAGCGTCAGGAGTTGTTCTGAGGTTGCAAAGTCCTCTTGCCTCAGCTTCCTTAACCCAAGACTCGTCGTAGCCGTTGCCGTTGAAGATGATTCTCTTGTGGTCAACGATTGTCTTTTTAACGAGATCGGAAAGTGCCTTATCGAAGTTATCTGCCTTCTCGAGGATGTCAGCGAACTGCTCGAGCTCTTCAGCAACGATTGTGTTGAGGTAGGTGTTAGGTGTAGCAACTGAGAAGCTGGAACCTAAGGATCTGAACTCGAACTTGTTGCCTGTGAAAGCAAACGGAGATGTTCTGTTTCTGTCTGTTGTATCTCTTACGAACTGAGGGAGAACAGAAGAACCGATGTCCATGAGTGTCTGACCCTCTGCCTCGTAGATTGTGTCATTCTCGATGGAATCAAGAACAGCCTGGAGCTCATCGCCGAGGAAGATAGAGATGATAGCAGGAGGTGCCTCGTTAGCGCCTAAACGGTGGTCGTTACCGGCAGAAGCAACGCTGAGTCTGAGCATATCCTGATACTCGTCAACACCCTTGATAACAGCTGCAAGGAAGAGAAGGAACTGAGCGTTGTCTCTCGGTGTCTTGCCTGGCTCAAAGAGGTTGATTCCGTCATCTGTGGAAAGTGACCAGTTGTTGTGCTTACCTGAACCGTTGATTCCAGCGAATGGTTTCTCGTGGAGGAGGCAAACAAGTCCGTGCTTGGAAGCTACCTTCTTCATAACCTCCATTGTGAGCTGGTTGTGGTCGGTAGCGATATTGGATTCTGAATAAATAGGAGCAAGCTCGTGCTGAGCAGGTGCAACCTCGTTGTGCTTTGTCTTGGAGAGAATACCAAGCTTCCAAAGCTCCTCATCGAGATCCTTCATGTAATCGGAAACTCTCTGCTTAATGGAACCGAAGTAGTGGTCGTCAAGCTCCTGTCCTTTTGGAGGTGCAGCACCGAAGAGTGTTCTGCCTGTGAAGATGAGATCCTCTCTCTTCTTATAAACTTCCTTATCAATGAGGAAGTACTCCTGCTCTGGACCGACGGAAGAAACAACCTTCTTGCTCTTCTCGTTGCCGAAAAGTCTTAAAATTCTGACTGCCTGCTTTGAAACTTCGTCCATAGAACGGAGAAGAGGAGTTTTCTTATCAAGAGCCTCACCGTTGTATCCGCAGAATGCTGTCGGAATGCAAAGGCTGCCATCTTTAATAAATGCATAGCTTGTAGGATCCCATGCTGTGTATCCTCTAGCCTCGAAAGTAGCTCTGAGTCCACCGGACGGGAATGAGGAAGCATCAGGCTCGCCCTTTACAAGAGCCTTACCGGAGAAGTTCATGATGACCTCGCCCTTAGCTGCCGGCTCGATGAAAGAGTCGTGCTTCTCAGCGGTTACACCTGTGAGAGGCTGGAACCAGTGAGTGAAGTGAGTGCATCCGTTCTCGCAAGCCCAATCCTTCATAGCGTTAGCTACGACATCGGCAACCTCAAGTGTGAGTGGCTCGCCGCTCTGGATTGTCTTCTGGAGAGACTTGTAGATGTTCTTTGGAAGTCTTTCTTTCATTACCTTGTCGTTAAAGACTAAGGATCCGAATAATTCTGGGACGTTTGGCATAATAAGTAACCTCCTGTTACAAAATAATTAACTTTCTTTCTTTTGGTGTAACAAAAAGAAAACGAGGCTGCGGTTCTCCTTGAACCACAGCCCCGTTGCTGTTTACGAGTGAAATTATAACACAATTTAAAACCTTGTCAACAGTTATTTTAAAAAAATATTTTTGGAATTGAATTTATTTTGAGCAAAACTTGCAAAATGACATAAAAATCATATATATGTATAGCTGTTTTTGATATTTTTGCAAGAATTGAGAAAATATTTGTTCAAAATCTTGACAAATGGGCTCTGTCAGTGTATCATTTGTTTCGTTGAACAAAGGTGTTCATCACTTCACATTACCGGCTTGCACCCTAAAATTGTGCTTGAGTTGGAATTGAGATGTGCGGTGATGAGCACCTTTTTTATTACACTACTGAAAGGCTGATGATGTATGAATAGCTTATCTTTTAACAGAGTACCGCGTGAGGGTGAATTCAGAGACCCTGCAGGCTGCGGTATCAGCGGAATATTTTCAAGAAGCGGAAAGCGCTTTTCCGGCGAGGACATAATTAAATCGATTGCCGTTCTTCACGACAGATCGAACGGACTCGGAGGTGGCTTTGCCGCATACGGAATTTATCCCGATTACGCCGACTTCTATGCATTCCATGTATTTTATGATGATAAGGAGTGCAAAAAAACTTGTGAGGAGTTCCTCGAGGAGCATTTCGAGATAGTTAACCTCTCAAAGATTCCTACAAGAGCAATTCCCGAAATCACCGATGAGCCGCTCATCTGGAGATACTTTGTCACACCGCTTCACGCTAAGCTTCGTGACAGCCATCTCGACGAAAAAGAGTTTGTCGCAAGATGCGTATTTAAAGTAAACGTCGAGTATGACGGATGCTACATCTTCTCAAGCGGAAAGAACATGGGCTCATTCAAGGCTGTCGGTTATCCCGAGGATGTCGGACGTTTCTACCGTCTCGAGGAATATGAGGGATATTGCTTCACAGCACACGGACGTTATCCTACAAATACCCCTGTAGGATAACGTCCGTGTGCTGTGAAGCAATATCCCTCATAT
>CAVBOS010000029.1:0-13857 GCA_963597005.1 Lachnospiraceae bacterium | reverse complement strand
ATTCAGGACTGCTTCAGAGCAAGGGGCAAGCACGATGTGCATGAATCCGTGCGTGAGTGCCTCAAAAAAATGAATATAGAAACGGTCGAAATGGAGCACAATAGGGACGAGGAGGAGTATGACGGAAGCTTTAGACTTCATCCGCCGTATCCGAGCAATATGGAAATAGCACCGAAATATTTTTCTGAGTATCTGCCACCGTTTACTTCACAAATGCCTGAGGAAAAGTGGCGTGATACTTATGCCGAGCAAGCAAAAAAATACACCACCGACAAGGTTGCGGGCTACTGCAACACATGCGTGGGTGGTGTAAAAGAAGTCGGAGTGGATATTTATCACGTTGCCGAGCTTTTATTTAGGTAAAAAGGAAATCGGCTCCTTTAGGAAGCCGACTTCGGTTTGATTGCAGAAATAAATATCGTGGAAAGAACGAAAACAAATCCGACTAAGTCCATTGGGGCAAAGCTTGTTCCCATGAAGACAACCGTGAGAACAGTTGCCGAAACGGGCTCAATGCATGAGAAAAGGCTTGCGCTGACGCCGCCGATTATCTTTACAGCTTCGGTGTAGAGCGTGAACGACATTATCGTTCCGACTATTATCAGGTAAGCGAAAGAGCCCATCGAGAGGAGGTCGACCTGCATGGAGTAGTTCCACGGGCGGAAGACTATAGCTAAAACAATGCCGCCAATGAGCATTCCCCAAGCGAGAATCAATGGTGCGCTGTAACGGTCGAGCAGCTTGACGGGCAGAAGAGTGTACATTGCAACGGCAACAGCAGAGAGAAGGCCCATGCAAAGTGCCTGTGGAGAGAGAACAAGATTAGAGGGATTTCCGTGCGTAGCGATTAGGAAAATTCCTACCATGGCACAGATTACGGCTACTACTTCGGTTGTTCTTGGCTTTCTTTTCAAAGAGAGACACGTCCAGATTATAATGAGAGAAGGCCCGAGGTACTGAATGACGCAGGCTGTGCCGGCATTTGACCATTCGATAGTCTGGAAGTAGGTGAACTGGCACATTCCAAGGCCGAATATTCCGTAAGCGGCAAGCAGAAGAGCATCCTTCTTGTTTTTCCAAACGGAGAATGTCTTTTTGCCGTCCTTTATAAAGAAATAGACGAGCATGAGGCTTCCGCCAAGCAAAAGTCTTATCGGAATGAGGAACATGGATGTAGCTCCTTTGAAGTCAAAGAGAAACTGACCGAAGACGCCTGAGCCGCCCCAGAAAAGTCCGCCCGTAAATGCCAAAACAGCACCGAGTAAAAATATTTTTCTTGTTGTTTTCATATTTTTCTTGCTTTCTTTAATTTTATCGTATAATGTAACAAAAAGGGAATTATGTCGGCTTTGTGCCGAAGATAACCGCAGAATATCTTAACACCGAAAAACATAAAATTCAATAGCTGTTTTTTATAATTTAGTTGTCTTAAGGCAAAGGAGAAATTGTCATGTCAACCCCTCATAATGCTGCCGAAAAAGGTCAAATTGCCGAAACCGTTCTCATGCCGGGAGATCCGCTCAGAGCAAAATTTATAGCCGAAAACTTTCTCGATTCTGCAAAGCTTGTCAGCTCGATAAGAAATATCTACTGCTACACGGGAAAATACAAGGGATATCCCGTTTCTGTTATGGCAAGTGGAATGGGTATGCCGTCAATCGGTATTTATTCCTATGAGCTGTATAAATTTTATGACGTAGAGAACATAATACGAATTGGCTCGGCGGGTGCGTACACAACCGATTTGAAGCTTTATGATATTTTGCTTGCCAATTCGGTTTATTCCGCCTCGAATTATGCAAATAATCAGTCGGGAGAAACACGTCACATACTTCTTCCGTCAGATGAATTAAACGAAAAGATTATATATGCCGCAGAGAATATCGGGATTCCGCTTAAACTCGGCAGACTTAACTCGTCGGATAATTTCTATACGGAGGAGGGCAGACCCACGGTAGAATATTACCGAGATACGCTTCACTGTGCCGCTGTGGAAATGGAAAGCTTCGCTCTTCTACATAATGCCAATGTTTGCGGTAAGAACGCCGCTTGCCTTGTCACAATTTCCGATTCTATGGTCTCGGGCGAGCAGACGAGTGCAGAGGAAAGACAAAATTCCTTCACTGAAATGATGAAGGTGGCTCTTGATGCGGCTGTGCTTTAAGAAATACGGCTTTAAGAGAATAGCAGTATGAAAAAATAACTCTTGCTAAATATATACTAATTTGGTATAATATCACGGAAGTCAGTAAGAGGAATTTAACTTCTAATATAACAAGAAAGTCAGGAGAATATAACTATGACAATCACAAAGGAAACAGTAATGGGCGATATGCTCCAGTATGATATGGGAATTGCTTATGTTCTTATGCAGGCAGGTATGCACTGTGTAGGTTGCCCGTCTTCAATCGGTGAGTCTCTCGAGGAGGCTTGCATGGTTCACGGTCTTGATGCAGACGAGGTTCTCAAGAGCATTGAGGAGTATCTCGCAAGCAAGGCTGAGTAATCTTTACGGCAGATAAAAATCAATAAGATAGAACGGACGGTGAGCTCGGCTTTCCGTCCGTTTTGCTTTCTAAAAATAATGGCAAATTCACGATATGAAGGATAAATAAAAAGATATGCATATTTATTACTTGTGCTGTATATAAGAAAAATATAAAATTATATAAACTTTCGCACAAAAAGAGGCGGTTTGAATTGTCTGATTTTCTTTGCCGGCAGAGCACTGACGAAGTAAAGCGGACTTGTGCAAATGAAGCTTAAATAGATAAACAATTCACAAATTAGAGAAAATGAGGCGTAAAATAGTCTGAAATTGAATTTAAATAGCTGTAAATTTGCATTTTGTCGCTTCAACTTGTTAAAATATCACAAAAATAAAGTGCTAAATTTTACATCTTTTGAGATAAAATAATATTGCTAAATTGTGAACGCTGTTATATAATTTAAAAACCGAATATTTCTTAAGGAAAAATTCATTTTATAAGGTTTTGAAAGAAAGAAAGGTTCGGAAACACACTACATTACCCGCTACATACAAAAGATTTTTGGAGGAACAAAAAATGAAGTTTAATAAGCTTCTCGCTCTTGTTCTTGCTGTCGCAATGGCTTCCACCAGCCTTGTAGGCTGCTCCTCAAGCTCCTCTTCCTCAAGCTCTTCTGATTCTTCTGCAGAGTCCTCTGCTACAGAGTCCGCTGAGTCCACAGAGGCTGAGTCTTCCGACGCAAGCGAAGCAAGCACAAGCACAAACGCTAACGCAGATCTTTATCCCGGAACAAGCGGTGAGAATTCTCTCACACTTGACCTTCAGATGGAGCCTACTTCCATCAACTCTCTCTCCGGCACTTACAGCGCAGACTTCAAGATTATGAACTGCTTACTTACCGGTCTTTGCTCCTATGACGAGGACAACAACCCAGGTCCTGGCGTTGCTGAGTCTTGGGATATTTCTGACGATCAGCTCACTTACACATTCCACCTTCGTAAAGATGTTAAGTGGTCAAACGGCACACAGGTCACAGCTAACGACTTCGCATTTGCTTGGAAGATGGCTATGACAGCAGATACAGGTACAGAGTACGCTTACTTCCTCTACAACACAGCTAACATCGAGAACGGCTACAAGTTCTACAACGGTGAGTGCGATTGGGAAGATGTCGGTGTTAAGGTAGTTGATGACTACACCCTCGAGGTTAAGCTCGCAGGTCCTGTTCCTTACTTCCTCTCCCTCATGACATTCGGCACACTCATGCCTGTTAACGAGGAGTTCTACAACGAGGTTGGCGCAGACAACTACTTCATGGAGCCTGAGTACACAATCTCTTGCGGCCCATATGTTCTTGATTCTTGGACACACGATTCCGAGATGGTTATGAGCAAGAACCCTGACTACTTCGATGCAGACAAGGTTTCTCTCGATACACTTATCTGGAAGATGTACCTAACATCCGATACAAGACTCAATGCCTTCAAGGCAGGTGAGGTTGACGTTATCGCCCTCACAGGCGACCAGGCTAACGAGCTCAAGGCTGAAGGCTTCGAGACTGTTGACTTCGTCGAGCAGACAGAGTACCACATGCTCTACAACACAAAGGACGAGTACATGTCCAATGTAAACCTCAGAAAGGCTATCGACCTCTGCTTCTCCAGAACAGACTACATCAACGCTGTTCTTAAGGATGCTTCCGAGCCTGCTGTTATGTTCGTTCCTACTCCTGTTTCCGGCTTCGACGGCGGTTCCTACACAGAGGAAATGACTGCTGAGATTGGCGAGCTCAGAAGTGCTGACGCTGACACAGCTAAGGCTAAGGAGTACCTCGACAAGGCTCTCGAGGAGCTTAACATCACAGTTGACGACCTTTCCGCTCACATCACAATGAACGTCGGTGACTCCGATACATCTCTCAACACAGCTGCTTTCATTCAGGAGGCTATCAGATCTGTCCTCGGCTTCGAGATCGAAGTCAACTCCATGACAACAAAGGCACTCTCTGCTGAGAGAGGAAACGGTAACTTCATCCTCGACTTCTCCGGTTGGGGCGGTGACTACAACGATCCTATGACTTGGTATGACCTCTGGGAGTCCGATTCCGGTAACAACCCGACAGGTTGGGCAAGCGAGGAGTACGATGCATTACTTGACGACGCAAGAACAAACCTCGACACAGAGGCACGTCAGAAGGACTTCTACGAGTGCGAGAAGATCATCGCTGACGAGGTTCCGATCTCTACATTCTACTGGAGAGCTTCTTCCTATGCTGTTTCCGGTAAGGTAACAGGCGGCTACCAGCTCAACACATGGCAGAACAACTTCAGATTTGCTACTGTTAAGTAATCGAATCTCATATTTGAGTACAATTTTATAAGATTTAGTAAAGGGACTGTTTCCGTAGCGGGGGGCAGTCCCTTATCATTTTGTTTTGAAGATATAACTCCTCAAATCATCGTGCTGTAGTTGATAAAATGCAAGTTTTGAATTAATTATTGCACATTGCATATTAAACAGATAGGCAATATATGGAGAATTTCAGCATTTTGCTACGCTAAAATAATTAGGTAAATATAACAAAAATCAAGATAGAATCCAGCGTACGAATGTACAAATAAATAAAATAAAAATAATTCGATATTTAATCTTGATTTTTATCTAAAGTTAGCATACAATACAAATATGAATTTTAAACCCCCAAAAAATTCATATTGCTAAAATTCCAAATTGGAATTTAATCTTATCCACTACATATTAAATCGGAGGAAAGAAAGATGAAAGTTAAGAAAATTCTTGCTTTTGCCCTCGCACTGACTATGGCAGCTAGCTCCTTTGCAGGATGCTCAAGCTCCTCGAGCTCATCATCTTCCACAGATGAGTCTTCGGCAGCCGAGTCGACAGAAGCTGCATCCTCAGAGGATGCAAGTGACGCTTCCACAGCTGACACAGCAACATCAGGTCTTTATCCCGGAACACCCGGCGATGACAGCCTTACATTCTATGTAACAATGGAACCCACAAGCATGTCTACTCTTGAGGCTACTTACGGCGAAGAGTTCAAGATGCTCGGATTCCTTAATGTCGGTCTTACAATGACAGGCGACGACGATACTGCAATTCCTGCAGGTGCTGAATCTTGGGATATTTCCGATGATTCACTCACATACACATTCCATCTTCGTGAAGATGCTAAGTGGTCAAACGGCGATCCGCTCGTTGCTTCTGACTACGCATTTGCATGGAAGACCCTTATGACTCCGGAGACAGGTTCCGAGTATGCTTACTTCGCTTACAACCTCATCAAGAACGGCTACAAGTTCTACAACGGTGAGTGCGATTGGGAAGATGTCGGTGTTAACGTAGTTGATGACTACACTCTCGAGGTCACACTTGAGAATCCTACACCTTATGCTCTTGACATGTTCGGTTTCCACTCTCTCGATCCTATCAACGAGAAGTTCTACAATGAAATCGGCGGTCAGGAAAACTACAACATGGCTCCCGAGTACTTCTGCACAAGCGGTGCTTACACACTCGAGTCTTGGACACACGATTCCGAGCTTGTTATGAAGAAGAATCCTAACTACTTCGACGCAGACAAGGTTTCTGTTGAGAACGTTACATTCAAGATTCTCAATCAGTCCGATGCTAAGCTCAACTCCTTCAAGGCTGGTGAAATCGACCTCATCGACCTCACAGGCGATCAGGCTACAGAGCTTGAGGCAGAGGGATATCCGGTTCAGTCTTACACAGCTGCACGTGACCTCTGGGTTCGTTTCAACTGCAACGACGAGTATATGTCCAACGTTAACCTCAGAAAGGCTATCGACCTCTGCTACTCCAGAACAGACTTCGTAGCAGCTATCATGAAGGACGCTTCAACTCCTGCAAACACATTCTGCCCGCCATCTGTTTTGGCTAACGGCACATCATTCGCTGAGCAGGCTCTCACAAAGCTCGCTGAGGACGGATATGCTACTGACGGATACTTAAGAAATCAGGAAGCTGACGCTGAGCAGGCTAATGCTTACCTTGATAAGGCTCTTGAGGAGCTCGGCGTAACAAAGGACGATCTCTCCTCACACCTCAATATTCACTGCTCCGATGCTGACCTCTCCATGAACCAGGCTGCATTCATTCAGGAGTCTATCAGAAACGTTCTCGGTATTGAAGTAACAGTTACTCCGTTGCAGACTAAGGCTCAGGCTGCTGAAAGACAGAACGGTAACTACGTAATGGACATCAGCGGTTGGGGTGCTGACTACAACGATCCTATGACATTCTTCGACCTCTTCGCTTCTACATCGAACAACAACTCTTCCGGTTATGTCAACGAAGAGTATGACGCTCTCATTGCAGACGCACAGGTCAACACAGACATTGAGGCTCGTATTGATGACTTCGTTCGTTGCGAGGAAATCCTCTATGATGATTGCCCGATTTCCGTAATCTTCGTAACAGCTAACTCCTATGCAACAAGTGAGAAGATCACAGGCGGCTACAACTACACTGCTTGGAACTCTTACAACTTCAAGTACGCTACAATCAAGTAATAATAAGATAATAAGTAATCCTTGAGATATAATAGTGGTTTCACTTACGGGCTTCACTTCGGTGGAGCCCGTCGGTGTTTTCTGAGAAAAACATTTGAAATAAAGTTTTGTTCTTTCACACAGACTTCACATAAGTTTTTTATAATTTTCTCAAGAAATTAAAAAAATCTTAATATTTTACCGTTATTATATAGATGTCTTCAAGAGAGACACACATAACAAAGCTTACGTCTCACCCCCTGATTTGTAATATAGATATAGTCGGAAAGATCCTCGGTTTGTGCCGGGGATTTTTTCGTTGCCCGGCTAAATTCATTTACGGCGAAACAGGACAGCCCAAAAATAATTCTTCTGTTTGATTGATTAATTGACAAAGAGTCATATTTATGAATTATACAGCCTCTGTCTTGCAAAATGAGAGATGGTCGAGCATGAAATTCTTGATTGCACAGTGAATTAGTAGATTATAAGAAAAGCCGCTTTATCAGGATGAGCCTCAGCACATATACGTTTATGAAAATTGCACTATGACCAAAGGTTAAACTTTAGCTTATTTACGGTAAAAGGCTCAATAAAATATGCTGTAATTGCCGATAAAACGGGGCTTTTTCCTGTGTGTGCACAATTCATGTACAAGGCATACAAAAAGGGAAGGGGAAAAAGAATGAATTTTCTATTAATCAACACTTGTAAATTTCGATATTTTATTGTAAAATAAGCCTACAATGAATTTCAGATACAAATCAATTGCATATTTTGGATTGATTAGCTCTTCAAATTCATTTTTTATGTTGGTTGGATCAGACATTGTTATTTGTGAAAATACGATAGTTTTCAATTTTTTGTGCCAAAGGCGGTACGGTATTCACTGACCAAACTGGCACATTATTTTTTTATGTCCGACAGCATAAGCCTTTTGTATTGTAGACTAATCCGGTTCTGTACGCTGTGTATGTAAATAGAGAACCCCAGAAAACTGACCGGATATCTAAATAAAAACAAAAATTATAGGAGAGGAGGACAACCCCAAATGTTCAAGTATTTCTTGAAGAGAATCGCTTACACTATTGTAACTGTCTTTGTTCTCGTCACACTTACTTTCTTCATGATGCAGCTTCTCCCCGGTGATCCGTTTACCGGTGAAAAGAAAATTCCTGATGCAGTTATGGCAAGTATGAAAGCAAAGTACGGATTGGATAAGCCCGTTTACGAGCAGTATATCCTTTATGTAGGTAACGTTCTCCACGGTGACTTTGGTGTTTCCCTTGACGACAACCGTTCAGTAACGGACAAACTTCTCACAACCTTCCCGGTTTCTTTTGACCTCGGTATCAGAGCTCTTATCTTCGCTGTTATCGTCGGTATCTTAATCGGTATTCTCGCGGCAGTCAAACGAGGTACGGTGTGGGATTCGGTATGTATGCTAATTGCTTTGCTTGGTGTTTCGGTGCCTTCGTTCATCGTTGCGGCTTTGCTCCAGTATTTCTTCGGACTGAAGCTTTATCAATGGACAGGTGTTAAGTTCTTCCCGATCACAGGCTGGAACTCTTGGAACTGCAAGATTCTTCCTGTTATCGCAATGGGCTTCGGTACTATCGCATCTGTTTCACGTCTTATGCGTACAAGCATGCTTGATGTTCTTGGTTCGGATTACATCAAGACTGCTAAGGCAAAGGGCCTTTCTCAGGCATCTATCATCTGGAAGCACGGCGTAAGAAACGCTATCCTTCCTGTTGTTACTATTCTCGGACCTACAACAGCCGGCATCCTGACAGGTGGATTCGTTGTTGAGTCTATCTTCTCAGTTCCCGGTATGGGTAAGTCTTTCGTTACAAGCATCCAGCAGGTTAACTACACAATGATCATGGGTACTACAATCTTCTACGGTACCTTCCTCATTCTCTGTAACCTCGTTGTTGACCTTGTATACGGCTTAATTGACCCACGAGTAAAAGTTTCAGGAGGATCCAAATAATGGAAAATATTGCTAAGAATAAATTCCAGTGGGTTGGTCCTGACCCGGAAAACCGTGAAGGTATCTCAAGACCAAGCACAACCTTTTTCCGTGATGCTATGGGCAGATTCGTTAAGAATAAGGTAGCTCTCGTTTGTGCAGCTATCATCATTCTCATGATTCTCGGTTCCATCATCATTCCGTTCTTCTCTCCTTTCGAAGGAAGAGAGCAGCACTACGCTCACGTTAACGCAGGCGTATGGACAGAGTGTCAGGTTCTTACAGACGCTGACGGAAACCCCGAAATCCACCACCATGTTTTTGGAACAGATACTCTCGGACGTGACCTGTTCACAAGAGTTTGGGAGGGCGGTAGAGTTTCCCTCTTCATCGCATTCGCTGCTGTTTTCATTAACTTCATCGTCGGTATTATCTACGGCGGTATCTCCGGTTACTTCGGAGGCGCTGTTGATAACATCATGATGAGAATTGTTGAAGTTATCAACGGTATTCCTTACCTTATCATTATCGTTCTTTTGATGATGGTTCTCCCTGCAGGTCTCTGGACAATCGTTATTGCCTATGCCGTCACAGGTTGGACCGGTATGGCTCGACTCGTTCGTGGTCAGATCATTCAGCTTAAAGAGCAGGAGTTCGTTATCGCAGCTCAGGCATTGGGCGGCGGCGTCGGCAGAATTATCGCAAGACACCTCGTTCCGAACACACTCTCTGTTGTTATCATCAACGTAACACTTGCTATTCCGAGCGCAATCTTCACAGAAGCTTGGCTCTCTTACTTAGGACTTGGTGTTCCTGTTCCGTATTCCTCTTGGGGTACTCTTGCTCAGGCAGGTCAGCAGGCATTCCAGACATATCCGCTCCAGCTCGTTGTTCCTGCTGTTGCTATCTGTCTCACAATGCTTTCCTTCAACCTCCTCGGCGACGGTCTCAGAGACGCATTCGATCCTAAGCTCAGAAGATAATGAAAGGAGAAGAAAAACATGGCTAAAACAGTTGTTGACGTTAAAGATTTACACTTCTCCTTTGATACCTACGCAGGCGAAGTTAAGTCTGTTCGTGGTGTCACATTCCATGTAAACGAAGGCGAAGTTCTCGCTATTGTTGGTGAGTCCGGCTGCGGTAAGTCCGTTTCCTGCCAGACCATCATGAAGCTTAACCCAATGCCACCGGGAAAAATTGTTTCCGGTAGCATTCAGCTTGACGAGCACGACATCGTTGCCGCAAGCGAAAAAGAGATGCAGTCCATCCGTGGTAAGGAAGTAGCTATGATCTTCCAGGATCCTATGACATGCCTTAACCCGACTATGAAGGTCGGTAAGCAGATTGTCGAGGCTATCAAGCACCACAGACATCTTTCCTCCAAGGAAGCTCACGATGAGGCTATCAAGTATTTGAAGCTCGTTAACATTCCGAATGCGGAAGAGCGTGCTCAGCAGTATCCTCATGAGTTCTCCGGCGGTATGAGACAGAGAGCTATGATCGCTATGGCACTTTGCTGCGAGCCTAAGCTCCTCATTGCCGACGAGCCGACTACAGCTCTTGACGTTACTATTCAGGCTCAGATCATGGATCTTATGCTTGAAATCAAAGAGAGAACAAACACAGCTATCATCCTCGTCACACATGACCTCGGTGTTGTTGCTCAGGTTGCTGACCGTGTTGCTGTTATGTATGCAGGTAAGATAGTAGAGACGGGTACAGTAAGAGATATTTTCTACCACCCGACTCATCCGTATACAAAGGCACTTCTTGCTTCTCTTCCGACAGCAGATGCTACCAAGAAGGACAGACTCACATCTATCCCTGGTACACCGCCTGATCTTCTCAATCCTCCGAAGGGTTGCGGATTCGGCGCAAGATGCGAGAGATGCATGCAGATTTGTCACGAGGCTCAGCCTGATACCTACAAGATAGACGGTATCCATGAGGCTACATGCTGGCTGTTGCACCCTGACTGCCCAAGTGCCGAAGAAAGAGGTGACAAGAATGCCTGAAAACAATAACAAGGAAGTTCTCCTTTCTCTTAAGAATGTTTGCAAATACTTTAAGGTAAGCGGAGGCACTCTTAAGGCTGTTGATAATGTTTCTTTAGATATCTACAAGGGCGAGACCTTAGGTCTTGTTGGTGAGTCCGGTTGCGGTAAGTCCACATTAGGCCGTGTCGCAATGGGTATTTACCAGGCTACAAGCGGTACAATCGAGTTCGAGGGTAAAGAGGTCAACCTCAAGAAGAGCAAGGATAAGTTCAACTTCTCCAAGGACGCTCAGATTATCTTCCAGGATCCGTATGCTTCTCTTGATTCACGTATGACAGTTTCCTCCATAATTTCTGAGGGCATGGAAATTCATCATATGTATGACGCTAAGAAAAGACAGGAGAGAGTTTACGAGCTTCTCGAGACCGTCGGTCTTAACAGAGAGCACGCAAACCGTTTCCCACACGAGTTCTCCGGTGGTCAGAGACAGCGTGTCGGTATCGCAAGAGCACTCGCTATCGAGCCGAAGTTCGTTGTTTGCGACGAGCCTATCTCAGCTCTTGACGTTTCCATTCAGTCTCAGGTTATCAACCTTCTTCACGACATTCAGCAGCAGAGCGATCTCACTTATCTTTTCATCGCTCATGACCTTAACATCGTTAAGTACATTTCTGACCGTATCGCAGTTATGTACCTCGGTAATGTCGTAGAGCTTGCATCAAGTGACGATCTTTATGCAAACACACTTCATCCGTACTCCAAGGCTCTTCTCTCAGCTGTTCCGATTCCGGATCCTGATTCTGAGGTTGCTAAGAAGAGACAGATTCTTTCGGGTGATGTTCCTTCTCCGATTAATACACCTAAGGGATGTAACTTTGCCGGTCGTTGCCCAATCGCATGCGACAAGTGCAAGGAGTCCAAGCCACAGCTCAAAGAGGTTCTCCCGAACCACTATGTAGCTTGCCATTTGGTTTAATTCGGAACTAAACAGAATATAAGTTCTTCTATAATTTTTCGGTGGCGCTGTTCCGTTGGGTTCAGCGCTGCTTGAATTTCTAGGCAAAAAGAAAGTCCGCAGAAATCTCTGCGGACTTTTTAACTTGTTTCCGATAAATGTTGAAAACCTTTGCCGTTTTGCATTTAATAGTATCTCTGCACGGACACTACCTTGCCGAGCACGGTGCAGTCCGTAGTATAAATAGGATCAAACTCAGGATTTTCAGGCTGTAAACGAACACCGTTATCCTCGTAGAAAATTCTTTTGACTGTCGCTTCGTCTTCAATCATTGCAACGACTATGTCACCGTTCTCAACATGAACGCCCTTTTCGGCTACAACCAAATCACCGTCAAGAATTCCAGCATTTTTCATACTGAATCCGCGAACGTGAAGTGCGAAGAGATCCTTTTCGCCGTTTGTCATAGGGTAGGGAAGGTAACCGTCTGTTTCCTCAAATGCAAGAATAGGATTTCCCGCCGTGACAAGTCCGACAATCGGAACCTGCTGTGTCGGAGTAACACCGCAGATTTTAATCGCACGGTTTTTGCCGTCATCCTTGGTGATGTAACCGAGCTTTTCGAGAGTCTTGAGGTGAGTGTGAACCGTGCTTGTGGAGGAAAGTCCCGTACCCGCACAAATTTCACGTACCGTAGGCGGTACACCCGACTGCAGTGCTTCTTTCAAGTAATCATATACCTTTTGCTGACTTTTTGTTAATGCTTTCATATTATAAACCCACTTTGAAGTATATTTTTTTTAGTTAATCATAGTATAACACAAAGTTCTTAAGATTTCAAACATTTGTTTGAAGAAAATTAAATATTTTTTTCTTGTTTCAGCGAGCAGAATTTATCTCATTCGTAACTTAATATATGTCATTGTATTTTCTTTGCAAGAAAAATAAGTTGTTAATAAATTAAGCATAATAAATTAAATTTTTGTTCACGGCTCTTTAACAAAATTTCTTTTAAAGAAGATATAATATAGCTGTAACCGAAAGAAACCGCATCTTTCTTGGTTGCTTTTTACCCTCCTCAATATATATTTCAAAAGGTGAGGACCGACTATCGGTTTACTCACACCCCTCAGAGAAAACAGAGCTGAACCGCATCAGCTCTGTTTTCTTATTTTTTGCATGTGTGATTATTGTTAAGGCTTGACTTTTAGCTATATTAGGTGTACTATTCAGTATAGTACAGTAAGTCGACGAATTGTATGTTTGAAAAAGGAGATTTCAAATTTGAATGTTGATAAGTATGCAAGGACTCCTATCTATGAGCAGATAGTGGCATCGGTGGAGAAGGAGATATCCACCGGAGTTCTCAAGCCGATGGATCAACTTCAATCGGTACGAGAATTAGCTTATGAGCTTTCGATCAATCCTAATACTATCCAAAAAGCATATTCCGAGCTTGAAAGGCGTGGACTGTGCTATTCGGCACCGGGGCAGGGTCGCTTTGTTTCCGTTGATGCCGTGCAGAAAATAAAGGATAGGGCACTTGACAGCTTGGATGAGCTCAAGGAGCTTGTCTGCAAGCTGATAAGCGTTGGGATTGAAGAAAAAGACTTGATTAAAGCGGTTGAAGACTGCTACGAAAAGGAGGGTGCAAGGTGATAGAGCTTAAGAATGTGAGCAAGGAGTTTGACGGAAGCAGAGTTTTGAACGGTATAAGCCTCAAACTTAACGAGGGGTCCGTCTATGGAATTGTCGGCGCAAACGGCGCGGGCAAGTCTACCATGCTCCGTGTGATTGCGGGTATTTATGAAAAGACCGACGGAGAAGTCAAGCTTGACGGAAAAAATATCTACAACAATCATGCCGCTAAAAAGAATATTGTCTTTGTCCCCGATGACCTCTATTT
>CAVBOS010000028.1:0-14041 GCA_963597005.1 Lachnospiraceae bacterium | reverse complement strand
TTTTTTTTTTTTTTTTTTTTTTGTATGATTATAGTTGTATCACTATGAAAAAATGCTTTTTTAATTGCGCTTTATCTAACTATACAACAGGGGAGAGCTTTAGCTATGATTGGCAATCAAACAGAGAATAGAAGCACGTTTTTTTCTGCTTCGGGTAATACAGAAAATACATTTACCAATTCAATCCATGAATTTAAAGTTATTCAGAATATTAAGATGATTTTGCTCGAAAAGTTTATTTATGGCTTTAGACTTGATTCTGTAATAGAGATAGAAAAGATTCGCAAATATGCCGATGATATGAATATAAGGCTTGCAAAAGGCAACGAACTGCTTAAAAAACAAATTTTGAAATGTGGCATAGTTATTGGCGGCAAGTTATATTGTAAAAGCGACGATTTTATAAAAGAACTTTGTGATATTGTAAATCGAATTTTTTGCGACGGTGCAAATGTTATATATTATGAAATGCTGTTTTTAAATGAATCTGATTGGATGAGTTCTCATAATATTGTGTCTTGTGAAATGCTTAAAGAGTTTTTGAAATTATATGTTTCGGGATGCACCTTTTCAAAGAAATTTATGATGAAAGCTTTAAAATGCACAGAAAAAGAGGCAGTAACATCAGAAATAATTAGAGTTTGGGGTAACCGACCAACTATGAGAATCGAAACCCTAAGCGAATGTCTTCAATATATTCCTCTCAAAAACATTAAAAGAGTGATGTCTGGAAACGATATGTTTGTTAATACCGATAAAAGTGAATATTTCTTTATAGAAAAACTGATTATTTCTGATAACGATGTCGCTAATATACTTAAGTATGTTGAAAAAACATGTGAAAAACAAGGGTTTGTTTCACTAAAAGATATTCCAATCGGAGATTTGAGTGAAGAAAATTATGAAATCTCTGAAGATACTGTAAGAAAAGCAGTTTGTAAAAAGATTCTTTCTTCACCATATCATCTGAAAGGAAAAATAATCTCAAAAGATTTTGATTTAGGTACGCTGTCACTCTTGAATGAATATCTAAAAGGGAAAAAAGAATGCAGCTTTGAAGAGGTTGCCGAAAAAGCTAAAGAGCTTACAGGCAGCAAAAACAGGCAATATGTGTTTGTTGCTCTTTACGACGAAATGATTCGGGTAGATGTAAACCGCTTTGTTGCAAGTGAAGAGGTATATTTTGATATAGATAAGACTGATAATGTTTTGTCTGAATTTATTAAAAGTGATTTTTGTGCTGTTCAGGATGTAACAACTTTTGCGATGTTTCCTGAGTGCGGTCAAAACTGGAATCATTACTTGTTAGAAAGCTATTGTTATAGATACAGCAAGAAGTACTGTTTGATACTGGATACATTGCAAAACAGAAAAATTACAATTTAACTGAGGTTTCGCAACAAGCTGAAGCCATACGGAAAGGGAGATAATGTATGTATTCTTATACTTTTGATGAAAAAACAGGAGGTATAACGCTCAATTCGACTCCGACAGTATTTTCAAAAGAACCTCGACCTGTATATGCCACAGAGATGGATGTTCTCGGCTTTGATAAGCACTGGAGATACGAAAAGCAGAATGATATTCCGTATATGTGGGCAGAGTCCAACGCATATTGGTACAGGGGCGTAAAGATTGCGAAAACAAAAGGCGGAGATTTGTATACGGCGCCGGAATTAATTATCAGTGATAATGCAAGCGGAACAAACCCGTATTGCGCTTTGGGGACAGAGTTGATGCCAATTGATTTGGACGCTATGTGCGCACAAAACGAAGATTTGCTCACAGTTATCGAAGACTCGACTGTTAAAAAAATAGTAAAGGAGTATGAGAAATTCCGCAATAAATTGGATATTTTTCATGTTGCTTTTTCTGGCGGCAAAGACAGTGCGGTACTTTTGGATCTTGTAAAAAAAGCATTGCCAAGAGGCAGTTTTGTGGTGATTTTCGGTGACACCGGAATGGAATTTCCGGACACATACGAAACGGTGAAAGAAACCGCTCGCCAATGCAAAGCGGATGGGACGCCTTTTTATGAAGCACGGTCACACTTTGAGCCAAAAGAATCTTGGAAGCTGTTTGGCCCTCCGTCCCGTACGCTCAGGTGGTGCTGCAGTGTTCACAAAAGTACGCCTCAGACACTTAAAATGAGAGAAATAACAGGAAAGGACAACTATATCGGACTTGATTTTGTCGGTGTCAGAAAGCACGAAAGTCTTGCTAGAAGTACTTATGAATACGAAAATTTCGGAAAAAAACAAAAAGGTCAATACAGCTTTAATCCGATATTGGAATGGACATCAGCAGAGATATGGCTATATATTTTTGTGCACAAGCTCTACATAAACAAAGCCTATAAGAAAGGAAATTCTCGTGCAGGATGTTTGCTTTGTCCTATGAGCGGCGGATATAGTGATTTTATTCGCAGATACAATTATAGGGATGAAATTGATTCTTATATAAATATCATAAAAGAAAAAAATAACTGGGATAACTACAGTGATGACAAGTTGCACTCATATATTACATCCGGCGGATGGGAAAATCGAAGAAGTGGCAGGGGTATAGTTGATAATTCGTTAAAATACAGAGAAAATAAAGTTAACGGTACAATAACTATAGATATAATTAATCCTAGTTCTGATTGGAGAGAATGGATAAAAACTGCCGACACATCAGTAATACCATATAGTGTTGAAGAAATTGAGCACGGAACAAGGTTTACATTGTCTGAGAAGGATGTGAAAGTGCATCCGAGTTCAGGAAAATATATCAGACAGTCTTTAAAGAAAGCTGCATATTGTTTAGGATGCAAGGTTTGTGAAACAAACTGTAGAGGCGGACACATACATTTTGAGAACGGCAGAGTTACAATTACCGATTGTGTACATTGCTATGAGTGCCATAATATACCTGCAGGATGCCATGCCTATAATTCGTTAAAAATTCCACAGGAGGAGAAAAAGATGAAAACTGTAAACTGTTTTGATGACCATGCTCCCAAAAGAGAGTGGCTTGAATCATATTTTGAATTGCAGAATGAATTTTTCACAGAGCATACGCTTGGACCGAATATGTTTACACATTTTAAAAGATTTCTTCGTGACGCTCAGTTGATTGAAGGAAATAAGTGCACAGATTTTTCTGCACTCATATGTGATATTGGCTGGGAAAGTAATACTGCGTTGGCATTAATGTTGATAAACCTCGCATACAACAACGCACAGTTTGAGTGGTATATTGCTCAAATGGACATTGACCATATTTATGAAGGCAAATTGCTTAAAGAAAGACTTTTAGCAGATGATATCAAGGAGAAGGCAGCAAACTCTGTAATTAAGTCATACAAAAGAATTGTCAATACTCCGCTTGGAACATCTCTTAACTTTGGTTATGTAACCGATGAAAACTGCCTAGTTCGTACAAAATGCTCTATTGGTGACAATAAGGTTGTTTTGTATGCGCTTTATAAATTTGCGGAGAAATGTAATTTGGATAAGGAATTTCGCTTTTCTTATCTTTTTGACGAGGCTGTGGAAAGAAACGGAATAAGTCCGGTGCGCATTTTGGGATTGTACGATGAGGAAGAGCTTAAATCTATTCTTCTAGGACTCTCCGCTGCCTATCCGGAGTTTATTGACGCAACATTTACGAATGACTTACAAACCATCACACTGCGTGACAAGAGCAGTGATGATGTTCTGGAATTATTTAAGGAGGAACAGTGAAATGTCGGTTGAAAACATGAGATATTGCGAATACTTTGATATAGATGAAAATTACTTCCCGTGTATTGATGAAAGTGCTGTTAACAGTGGTGCCCCGTGGGACAATACTTATCCGCATGAGACGTTTTTAAGCCTTCTGAACAGTGCAGAAAAGATGCTGAGCGGCAGCACTAACAAGTCGCTTTGGATTCACGGTGCCTACGGAACAGGCAAATCCCAGTGTGTTCATACTCTGAGAAAAATATTAGATGCACCGGAAGAGAAAGTCAAAGCTTATTGGAACAAGTATGAGCCATTGAAACAAAAGCCGCTTCTGCTTCAGAAGTTTCTTGGCCATAAAGCGCAAGGAGTTGTGACTGCATATCTTTATGCCACAGGTGAAATTCATTCTCCAAGGAAACTCTTTTTTGCTGTGCAGGAAAGTGTCAAAAAGTCGCTGGAACTTAATAATGTTCCGTACAAAGGAGAAAATTCGCTGAAAGAAAGCGTGATTGCATGGTTAGAAGATCCTGCCCATAACAGTTTTATGAACAACTTGCTTCAAAAACAGGAATGGGTGAGTAAATTTAGTGTATCAACAGCGGATGAAATCAAAAACACTTTGAAAAACAGTGCCGAAGTTTCAGACCTTATGAATAACCTTTTCGAACTTTCAGAGAAAGAGGGAATTACGGTTTTCGATTTGACGGCGGACACACTGCGTAACTGGCTTGTGGATATTATCGATAAAAATCAAATTAAGATAGTGCTTATATGGGATGAATTTTCCGACTTTTTTCGAGATAACAGCAACTCTTTGAGTGAATTTCAGAAAATTGTTACTATTTGTCAGTTAAAGCCCTTTTATTTTGTCATTGTGACGCATCCGATTACTTCACTTGTCAAAGGTTATGACAGCCGTGATAAATCGAATCCTTTATCTGTTGTTCAAGACAGATTTGAAAAAGTCGAAATCACTCTGCCTGATAATATTGCGTTTAATTTGATTGGAGCGGCTTTCAGCATTAAACCTGCCGCAAAATCAAATTGGGAGCAAATGACCGCTGACCTGAGTTCCCGTGTCAACTCTGCAATCAAAGCCATTGCCAAGATTACAAATATAGAGGAAACGGCAATAATGAAAATGATTCCGTTTCAACCTATGGCAGCACTTTTTCTCAAGAGTATAGCATCGGCGTTCCAGTCAAACCAGCGCAGTATATTCAACTTTATCAAAACAAAGAATGACGATGATATGGATGTTAAGGCCTTTCAGTGGTTTATAAAAAATACAGGTCCACTTTCTGACCGACCGTTATTAACTGTTGATATGCTGTGGGATTTCTTCTACGAGAAAGGCAAGAATGAGCTGTCGTTTGATGTAAAGAGAATTCTTGATACATTCGGTCAGTATTGTCAGATGTAAAATGAAAAGGAGAAAGCAGTGCTCAAAACGGTGCTCATTATGCAGGCGATTAACGAGAGGCTTGCAGGGGGGCTTAGGATTATTAATCCTACCGACCAAAATCTAAAATATGCTTTTGAAGGTGATTCTCAAGAACTTGAAAATTCTTGCTTAAGCATAGCAAATGCGCTTGTATCAAATGGTATATTAATCAAAAGACCTGTGGGAAACGGAGAGGAAGCCTATGCGGCAGCTGTTTTAGCTGGTGACGGTGCAAAGATTGACGGATATAAAGAAGAAATCCGTAAAAACTGCGCAGCAACGTCGAAGTTGCTGGAGGAAGGTTCTGATATAGCAACCGCACTGTCTCTTTCGCCTGCGCTGAAGCTGAGGTATTGTCCTGATCCACAAAACGGAAAGCTCCTCGTGGTATGTGCCTCAAGCTTTAAGAGGGTGATGGATACACTGAAAAATAAAGATTCCGATTGGCATTTTCGTGCAGTCCTTGCATTAGAAAAAAATGAGGAAGAAGCTCAGAGTTTCCGTGCGGATATTAAGAAAATCATTTCTGATCCTGCGTACAAAAATATAGTCGTAATTGACGCTCTTTCCACTCCTTTGGGAGTAGAAAATTTTGATCAATATGTCGAATATTCGGCTATGTCCATGTATTATAACGGTAATGATAAGCGGCAGTCACAAGAAAATGCCAAAAAGGCTAAGGATATACTGAATCGCGACTGGAAAAACCGTATTCATGACGGTATATTTTACGTTTATACTCATGATAATCAGAATGGAGAAAAAGTCACTGGAGCTAATGAGGTGCAGATTATAATGCAGACAATAGTTCTTAACAGATTTGAATATATACCTGATTTTGCGAAGGGAATTACCGAAACGCAGTTAAAACTTACACAAGTCAAGCAAGTTGCAAAATACGGAATCACAGGAGAGGTGAAAGGACTGATTGCAGGATGCGAGAAAACTGTCCTAGGTAAGGTTTGGTCAAGGGAAAATTATTGGGAAGCCAAAGAGCTTTCTAATGAGTATATTGTAATTATAAAAAAGTCGATTGACAAACTTATAGTTGAAGCTTTCAAGAACTGCGGTAAAATTTCTATTGACGAAATTTGCGACTTTTTAGAAACTAACTTTGGTTTTTCTGTTTGCAACCTATCAGCTTTTATTACAGGATTTTTGTTAAGAGAGTATTGCTCTGAGCCGTACCGTTATATGGATTCAGAGGGACGAAGAGACTCTATGACACCCGATAAACTTGCTGAAATGATTGGCAATTATATAGGTAAGGCTAATCCAAAGACCACTTATATTGTGAGTCTTACCGAAGAAGAAAAGGCATTCTATGAGTTAACTGAAAGTGCATGGGGAATTACACCGAACACATGCACAGCACCAAATCAGGCAGGAAGCCTTGTTGCAAGCAAAATGAGAAATCTTTCTTATCCTGTTTGGTGTTTGGAAGAGGTTGATTCTAAAGGTGCGATTGAACTGGTAAAACTATACATAAAGCTTGTGCAAAGCAATGGTGATGAGGCCCACAATGTAGCAAACGAAATCGGAAAAACAGCCATATCACAGCCTTGCTCTGACGAACTCTTGAAATCTCTTCTTACTAAGGATAATTGCATGAAGGGGATGAGGCGTTTCCTTGAGAAGTTTGAAGGAGGAAAACTTCTGAGTCTAGCAAAAGAAATCGGAGCAACGGATTCTGTGTTAACCGATATTAAAGAACTTTTCAGTGTACAGTATTTTGCTCTTTGGAGTGACACAACCGGTGAGGATGAAATTCGAAAATTAATTACGGAATACGAAGTAATTAGCTTAACGAATGATCTTTTGAATGTAAGAGCTCATAATAAGGAAGAAGCTTTTAAATCTTGGAGAGAGACCTTAAAGTTTGTCGGTTTTTCATGCGAATTAATAAAAGCCAAACACCCTGAATTAGGTAAGTTCTTTGACAGGCTCCTTCAAATTACAAATAATGAAGATATACTTCCCGATGCGATGAAGTCATTCTATGATGAAATGACAAGATATAATGCGGATATCAGAGGTTTATTTAGCAATACTTTGGCTGTCTTCATTGAATTATATAAGCCGTATTTAGAGGGGTTGTCTGACACCGATTGTGAATCAATAAAAAAATCAATTACGGCGAATATGTTCGTTGTGTCATCAACCAAAAGCAATGAGATTGTTAAGAAAGCGGTCGAAAATCATCGAAAGAAACAGGTGAAATTTCAGCTGTTAAAGCTTTGGAAAGACAAAACCGACGGTACAAAGAGTCCTCGTGATTGGTCAGAAAGATACAGGACGCCGATTCTGTGCTGTATAGAACCCTCTCGGTATTCTGAAGCCAAAAGAGCTTTTTCTACGCTAAACAGCAGTATGCAAAGTGAGGCTGAGATAAATGCTGCACTTTCTTTCCTGGAAAATACAGATATTTTCACCGATATATCAAATAAAGAGTGCCGAGATAATTATTTCAAAAAGTACGTTTTAGGAGAAAATGCAGTATTGCTCACTGATTTGGAGGAAGTGATAAAGCGATAGATATCATAGAGCAGATGACTGATGCAGAACGCAGACAATGGTTAATTGATACTGTACATAAGGATAAAGCCTTGGGAATGAAGATTATAACCAACAAGGAGAATTGATTATGCTTTGCCGAGAAGTACAAAACTACATATCAAACGCTACGAAATTGCCGTTTTTCTATGCTGTCGGAGACGATTACAAAAGTGTTTTGGACGAACTAAAACAAAGCGGAATATCCGTGGTTAGAATGAGCGATTGCTGTTTAAATAACGATCGATTTCCAAGCATTGATACACTCCTTGACGACTTAAAAAATGGGGAAGACGACGAAAAATATGTCGTGGTAGGACTTGGAGAATTTCTTGCTCTGAAAGGCTCTGATTATACATTTAAACAGTTGGAAAGACTTAAATACAAAGCAATAGGAAACAAGAAAATAATCTTATTGCTGCGTGATATATCTAATCACGTAACAGAGTTAATCAAAAGAGACCCAAGAATATCAGATCAGAAGAGAGCGTTTGTTTCCGAGAGTACGGGGTCATATGTGACTATAACAAAGGTAGAGGAAAATTCGGGTTTATCAGAACTGAGAGGATTTAAGGAATTGCTTCGCAAATTAGAAGACGGTACTGAAGAAAATATATTTGTAAGTACAGTTTTATCGTTTGAAGACTCTATGTTAACTGTTAGAACTTTGAACAGTGTACATGCTGTTATCAGCCAAATTTCGGAGAATTTTGATTTACCCGAGAATATCGGAACTGCAGAACAATGGAGCTGTTTGTATAAAGATATTAAAGGGTGTAAAAAAGGTCTGGTGGGTGTATATGAAAATTATGGAATATCAGAAGATATTTACGATGATTTATACAACAAGATATCAGGGTTTAAATATGAAAATTGGCTTACTTTCCTATATCTCAAGCAGAATGAGATTTATCAGAAAAATACTTATTTGAAATTAGTTATACACGAAACAGATAATTACGAAAATCTGAAAGATAATCTCCTTATTAAAATCACAGAGTTTTCGCATACAGATCCTAATTTCAGGAGCTTGTATGATGACCGAAAAAAGCTTTTAAAGGATTATCAAGAAGAGGATATTATTACTTTTATAAACGTGAATAACGAGAACAGCGACGAGAGCATATATCGATATACAGATAACACTCTTGCTGAGAAAAAAGAAGTCGTAAAGTGGGTGACAGACCATGGAATTACAGATGCTCTTACTTATGTTTATCCTGCGCTTGATATCTATCTCCGAAAGTATACTTTTAATTGTCCTGTTCTTTCCGAGGAGCTCACGGAGTACTTTGATGAATATGATAAGCTGAAGGTAACCAATAAAATTACAGACGATTTTATAAGGCTTGTCGATAAATATGCAGAAGATTATTCTTACGCAAAGCTTCCGACCAGAGACAACGTAATTCAATCCGTTAAAGATAAAGAGCATAGCCATTTATATTGGGTTGATGCACTGGGCGTTGAGTATCTTTCGTATATTTCGGAATTGACTGAAAGAAAAGGTTTATCTATGCATGTTGATATTGTTCGTTGCGACCTACCAACAATAACAGCTGAGAATAAATCATTTTTCGACCAATGGGAAGGCGATAAATTCTCGGACAAGCGACTGGATGAAATTAAGCATTCTGATGCAAATGAATACCCGATTCATATTCCTGAAGAGCTAGATGTTATTGAAAGCGTAATTAATATAGCATCACTAAAATTGGCTTCAAATAAATGCAAGTCATTCATTATAGCAAGTGATCACGGAGCGTCGAGACTTGCCGTAATAAAAAAACAAGATGAACTGATTGAGACTGAAACAAAGGGAGAACATTCAGGACGTTGTTGCAAGTACTTTGAGGGGTGCAATATACCGCACACGATAGAAGAGAACGGTTATATAATTCTTTCTGATTACGGTCGCTTTAAAGGAAGTCGTTTGTCGTCTGTCGAAGTTCACGGGGGTGCAAGCCTTGAGGAGGTTGTGGTGCCGATTATTACTCTTACTTTAAAAAAAGCTAATGAGCCGACAATTAAACTTATCAATCCTGACAATATTATGGCAGACCGACATGATGGTGTAACTCTGTCTCTGTATATTTCCGAAGTTGACTCTCCGAATGATGTGCGCATTTTGGTTGACGGAAAAAGTTATGGCGGATATTCAAACGACGGTATGCATTTTACCTTTAATCTTAAGGAAATTAAGCGTGCTAAGAAGGGATTGTATAATGCAGAGGTTAAAGACGGAACTGATATAATCGGAAGAATCTCTTTTGAGGTTAAAAGTAAAACAGCTGTCATTAAAGATGATTTTGATGATCTGTTTTAAGGAGGGAGTTCCATGGATATTTCCGAAAAGCTGAGAGATAATTTTGATGAGATGGTTGTATATAAAGACCTTAAAAAGACTAATTTTTTCTCTACACTGAGTCTTCCTGCATTTATGAGAGATTGGCTTTTGAGAAAATTTGAGGATGATGAGGGCAAATTTGATAAAAATGACCTTGCGAGGTTCGTGAAAAAATATATCCCCCAAAAAGATGATTGGAATTTTATTAAGAATGAAATTATCATAGAAGGCAGAACCGTAAAATTTCTTGCAAAGATGTCGGTTAATATCGATATAAAAACCGGTGAGGTCTCTTTTTCGCTTCCTGACTTCGGTTTGGGATTTAACGAAACTATTATCGAAAGTGATGTATGGGATGATTGTAAAAGTGATCTTGTAAAAGGCCGGGATGTTTGGGGAATGGTAGAGCTTGGATATCGTTCTCCCGATGATTTTGATATCGAATTTGCATATGAAAGAAGAATATCGAAGGCTAAAAGTTCCAAAGAAGGAAAAATAAAGCTTGTTTCATTTAGAAATTTCTGCCCGTATCAGATAGATCTTGAAGAATACAAGAAAGCAAGCCAAGAGTTTACAACTGATGAATGGATAAACGTTCTTCTTGGTGCTGTTGATTATAACGCTGATGGTTATAAAAGCGAAGAAGAAAAACTTACTATGCTTACTAGACTGCTTCCGTTTGTTGAGAAGAGACTCAATCTTATAGAGCTTGCACCAAAGGGAACGGGTAAATCATATCTATTTGGCAATGTCAGTCGATATGGATGGCTTTCAAGCGGTGGAGTAATGAGTCGAGCCAAGATGTTTTATGATCAATCAAAGCGAAGAGAGGGTTTGATATCAGGCAGTGATTTTGTAACTCTGGATGAAGTCCAAACAATTTCGTTTACTGACACCGATGAAATGAGAGCTGCACTAAAAGGATATTTAGAGCAGGGAAATTTTACGGTCGGTGATTACAAGGGGTCTGCAGAAGCAGGAATGGTGCTTTGCGGAAATATCCGTAAAGAAATTATGGATCATGACGGTTTCAGCAATATGTTTGTTGAACTGCCCTCGGTATTTCATGAGTCGGCTCTGATTGAAAGATTTCACGGATTCATCAAAGGTTGGAATATTCCACGTATGAATGATGACCTTAAGGTTAATGGCTGGGCTCTCAATTCTGAATATTTTTGTTCGATTATGCATGAACTTAGAAGTGACGTGACGTACAGAAGTATAGTGGATGAATATATAATTGTTCCTGACGGTGCCGATACCCGTGATACAGAAGCGGTTAAAAGAATAGCAACTGCTTATTTAAAGTTGCTATTTCCCTATGTGCGTCAAATGCAAGATATTGAACCTAAAATATTTAAGCGCTATTGTTTTGACAGGGCAAAACGGATGAGAGATACAATTAAGTATCAACTTGGGTTACTTGATGTTGAGTATGTCGGTAAAGATTTACCGATATTCAAAATAGTAGGTTTGGACACATAATAAAATATGGAAAAGAAAAAATGTTACGTGTGCGGCAAAGAACCGCTCACAAAAGATGAAATTGGTTTAACAAGAAAACTTCTGGATAAAAAAGCAAAAGAGTTTTATTGTTTATCCTGTTTGGCTGAATATCTTGAGGTTGTTGAAGAAGAACTTTTGGCTAAGATAGAAGAATTTAAGGACGAAGGTTGTACGCTATTTAAGTAAATCATGACTAATAGAATCTACGCCGACAATGCGGCGACAACAAAACTTGATATTGATGCATTTGAGGCGATGAAGCCTTTCTTGCTTGAGGAATACGGCAATGCCTCTCAGCCGTATTCTTTTGCACGCAAACCTAAAAAAGCTTTGTCTGAAGCAAGAAAAATTATTGCTGACTGTATAGGTGCGTTGCCTGAGGAGATTTTCTTTACCTCGGGCGGTACGGAAAGCGACAACTGGGCTGTAAAGTGCTTTGGTCATCAAGATAAAAAAAGGGTGATCACTTCCGAAATTGAACACCATGCCGTGCTGAATGCCTGTCCATGCGCAGAAAGACTTTCGGTTGATTCAAACGGTATTGTCTTACCTAATGTACTTGAAAAGGCATTGATTTCAAATAAAGGTGAGCACTTAACACTTGTTTCCGTGATGCTTGCAAATAACGAGATAGGAACGATTGAACCGATTAAAAAACTAGCAAAAATCGCACACGAAAATAATGCGTTCTTTCACACGGATGCTGTTCAGGCAGTCGGTCACATTCCGATTGATGTTAATGATTTGGGCGTTGATATGCTTTCTGCCTCGGCTCATAAATTTAACGGACCAAAGGGCATAGGCTTTCTTTATGTTCGCCGTGGTACGGCTGTTACACCATATGCAAGTGGCGGTGCACAGGAGCATGGCATGCGTGCCGGCACGGAGAACATCGCTGGAATTGTCGGAATGGCGACGGCTTTAAAAAAGAACATTGATGAAATGCGGCAAACTACAGAAAAACTGAAAAGCATGGAAAGAGTTTTTCTTGATACTCTTCATAAAGCAGATATTGATTTTATAAGAAACGGTTCAGAAAATCGTGTGCCGGGAAATATAAACATCTCTGTTCGCAGTGCAAGCGGCGAAATGCTTTTGCATAGGCTTGATTTGAAGGGAATCGCAGTTTCAACAGGCTCTGCCTGCGATTCTGTGAATACGCAAATTTCTCATGTTATAAAAGCAATCGGCGTGCCGCCCGAATATGCAGAAGGCACCATTAGGGTCAGTTTCGGTCGATTCAATAAGCCTGAAGATGCTTGTGAAGTTGCAAATTCTATTATAAGCGTGCTTAGAAAAAAAATAAGATAAAATCAGTAAACCCCCGTCACGAATTTTGATCGTGACGGGGGTTGATATTAAGTTTATTAGCTTTAGTTAGCCTTCTCTTCTCGCCTCAAGCTCGGAGGAAATTTTATCCATAGTCTTTTGGTCGAGTTTGTATTTAACAAACGGAATAAGAGAAAGAAGAATGATTGCGGCGGGAACAATATTTACTATTACGTTTATAGCCGTTGTTGTGCCTGCAGTCTGTGCCTGATTTGCGACATAGCCGACTGCTACGAGAAGCGGAACGCCCACCGCACCTGTGATGGCTGAAGCGAGCTTAACGCCGAAGGACATAAGTGAGAATGCAAGACCTTCGTCACGGATGCCGTATTTCCAGTCGCCGTACTCAACGCAGTCGCAAACGAATGCGTAGTTGATGCTTGTTGCGGCGGAGAAGAATCCGATAACAGCCGACAGAGCTATAACCACCGCGGAGTTTCCTGCGGGAACGAAGAACAGTCCAGCCATTGTAATGGCATTCAAAATGCTCATGCCGATATAAACACGCTTTTTGCCGAATTTGCCTGTAAGGAAAGGAATCGGGAGATTTCCTATCATCTGGGCGAAGCTCATGATTGAGAATACGGGGGAGATAAGCTCATAGCTTCCCACAACATAGATTATGTAGTAGCTTAAAATACCGAATCTTCCGATTGTCGATAAGCAAAGGACGAATGTGCAGAATATTGCAATTCTGAGCTGATCGTTGGAAAGAGTAAGCTTGAGGGATCTTGAAAGAGAACCTTTTTCCTTTGGTTTGTTTTCGCCGTCAGCGGCTTTTGGGCTGTCGACAGAGACCTCACGGCATTTCCATGCGCAGAACCAAACCATAGGAAGTGTGACGAGGCATACAAAAACAGTGCCCCAGAAATAGCCGCGTCCGTTCGGAACGCTGCCGCCGCTGAAGTGAAGGATAATCGGCATGAGGACGGCGGCAATTGCAATCTGACCTACTTGGTTTGCAATCTGAGCAATGGAGATAATCTTCATTTTGCTCTGAGAATCGTTTGTGATTCTGTTTACAAGACCGCTGATAGCGACCTGTACGACGGTATAAGCCATACCCGCACCGATGTAGCATGCGCCGCATACAACAGCCTTAAGTGTGCCCTGAAGCGGAAAAACGGTGAAGGTAAGAACATTGAATATGGC